>JAGVGV010000533.1 GCA_020056895.1 Deltaproteobacteria bacterium | reverse complement strand
CCGACCCGAACCACCTGCACGCCGTTTCCGGCGGGTCCAGCGCCCAAAGCGGCCTTTGGTCGGTCTCCCTGCAATTGTACGATTGGCGCGAAGACGGCCGGCCCAATCTGGTCAGTCCCAGCCTGGCCTGGGCTCGCGACGACCTGGGGCGGCCCGTGGACACTCTTTTTTCGGCCTGGAAACGGAAATGGCCGGGGTCCAAAACCTTTTATGTTTCGGGGAAGGAATGGGTGGCCCGGATGTTCGACGTCCCGGGCTCGGGCGTGGACCTGATCATCGGCGGCGCCCGGTTTCCCGCTTACATTGATCCGCCCCCCAAGGGGTATCGTTTTTACGACCCCCCGACCGACGCGGACGCGGCCGGGGATTTTGAAACCCGCGACCAGCGGCTTTTTTCCCGGATCGCCTACGAGCGAAATCCTGGGCATTTTCCTCCGGATATGTGGGTGGTCAACACCACGCTGGAAATGCTCAACCGCGAACTGCCCGATTTCGGCGTGGTGGTGCTGGCTCAGGCCGACGACCTCCAGCACGGGCTGGGCGCGGCCTGGGACCCGGAGGAATTCGAAGGCGAACCGGGCCGGGAGCGGAGCCGGATCAATGCCATGGCGGCCCGCGAGGCGATTCTGGACGGTATCCGCGACGTGGACCGGCATTTCGGACGTTTGCTGGATGGCCTGGCGGCCATGCCCAACTACAAAGACGCCACCATCGTTCTCTATAGCGATCATGGCCACCTGACGCACCGCCACAAGGAAACGGTTTGGGACATTTTCAAGAAATCGGCCTTCGATTCCTATGATCGGGCCGTCAGCACCAATCTGGTGGAAATCCTGGCCCGATCCGGCGTGATCCAGGGCCGGGAACTCGATTACCGGGGCTTTTGTCCCGTCATGGGCAGCAGCGTGGGAGGCATTTGTTTTCAAGGGAATCTGGCTCATCGCCGCGAAAAGGCGGCTCGAACCAAAAAGGCGCTGATGGCTCATCAGGTGATCCATCCGGCCGACGGGAAGCCCGAAAGCCCTTGGCACGTATTGGATTGGAACGACATGAAGGCTGGCGTGCCCGGGCTGTGCGAGCCTGGCGAGTTGTACCATCCGGTGTTCGGGGAAAACGACGCCCCGGGCCGGGTCCATTGGCCGGACGTAATGGTGATGGCCCGGAATCATTGGCAATTGCCGGCGGTCATGGGATTGTTGACCAACGTGGGCCTGGCTCTGCCCGGTTTCCTGGCCGAACGGACGGCGCCTTGGAGCGTGATGATCGGCGGCCACGGATCGGTGGATACGCAAGGCGTGGTCCTGGGCATGGCGGGACCGGACTTGGCGCGGGGCCGCGTTTTGGCGGACCCGGGGTTCGAGCGGAATTATCGGTTGGCGGATATCGCGGTGACATTGGCGTCGATGCTGGGTTTGGAGCTGACCAGCACCACCATTGGCCGGGACCGGACGGCTCAGATTACCGGCGCCTGATGCGAACCATGGAGGAGGCGGAGATGAACCTGGAAGAATGGAAAAGAATGGGGGAGGACCTGAGCCGGCGGCTCCGGTTGCCCACGCACCCCGTGGCCGTGAAATACATCGAAAACGAATCGGCGATACCGGCCGGAGCCGTCCGGCCCAGTCTGGCCGGCCAGAAATGGAGCCTTTGCCAGGCCTTCACCTACACCCGGCGGTGGGGCTGGACCACGGCCATGACGGCGGACGAGAATTTCTGCGTGCCCGCTTCGGCCATGCACAAATGGATCGACGTACGCCCCGAGGATTTCATGGAGAGTCAGGTCCGCCAGGGGTGGCATAGGGACCTGGCTTCGGAAAAAGTTCGTTTTGAATACGCTCAAAAAGCCTTCGCCGGAGAATTGGGGCAAAAAGCGGGCCGGTATATGGGATTCGTGGCCTCGCCGCTCGCCGAAACCGTGGTGGGACCCGATACGGTTCTGGTGTTTGGTGATGGTTCCCACATCACCCACATCGTCCACGCGCTCTGTTACGAATATAAAAGCCCGGTGATGTCCGCCTTTGAAGGTTTCGGCGAATCCTGCGTGAAGGGCGGGTTGCTCCCGTTTTTAACCGGCCGGCCGCAGATCGTGATTCCCGGCATGGGGGATCGGGTGTTCGCGGGCATAGGCGATGCCGAGATCGCCATCGGTCTGCCCGGCGGTCTGCTGCCCATGGTGCTGGAACGGCTGTTCCAGACCGGAGGGCCCATGAACATGCGGCAGCCAGTCAAAACCCTTCTGCCCATGGGCCTCACCGAATCGATCACCCCGGGGTTTCAATTTTTAAAGGAAAAAGCGGACCGGGCGAAAGCCAGGTAAGGAGAAGGGCATGGACCATTTGCGCGAGATTCTGTTGGAACAGGCCCTGCTGGGCGGGGCGTCCGCCGTGGGTGTGGCCACCACGGCGACTCTGGCCGGAGGACCCGAATCCGCGGACCTGTCCCGGGTTCTGGCCGGAGCCCGGTCGGCGATCTGCTTCGCTTTGCCCCTCGAAGCCGGGGCCATCCGCGACTTTTTATCCAAACAGGACCGGCGGACCCACGAACGGAACAACATCGACGTCAACACTCTGGCCGGCGGCCTGGCCCTGAACCTGGCCGGCTTCCTGGAAATGAATGGCCACAGGGCCTTCGCGGTGACGCCCAACAATTATTACCGGACAGATACGCCCCTGGGCGCCCTGGATATGCATCCGGATATTTCCCTCCGGTACCTCGCGGTTCGGTCCGGAGTGGGCTGGTTCGGCCTTTCCGGGAACGTGATCACGGCCCGGGACGGCGCGGCGGTCATTCTGGGCGCGGTGGTCACCACGGCCGATTTCGAACCCACCGCCCCGCTTCCGGTCGAAAACAACTATTGCGACGGCTGCCGCTTGTGCATGGCCTCCTGCGTTTCGGGCCTGATGGAAAAGGATGAAAAAGCCGCCGTAACCTTGGGCGGCCTTTTGGCGCAAAAAAGCGTGGAGGCCGCGCCGCCCGACCTTGCCGGAAAAATTTTCTCGACGGTCTGCGTCGGCGGCTCTGCCGCCGCGTCCATCAACTCACTCGCGGAGGGAACCATGAAAATGATCTGGATTGCAAAAGCCAAGGCCGTCGCCACAATCATTGCCGTT
>JAGVGV010000327.1 GCA_020056895.1 Deltaproteobacteria bacterium | reverse complement strand
TCTTCGCTCCGGGCATACACCGCCATCAGGTCTTTCAGGCGGCCGGCCCGGCGGAGATGTTCCGCGTCCACCAGATCGGTCATGAGCCGGCTGATGCTGGAAAGCACGTCGATGGCCGGGTAGTGGTTTTTCGCCGCCAGTTCCCTTCGCAGCACCACATGGCCGTCGAGAATGGCCCGCATGGCGTCGGCGATGGGTTCGTTCATGTCGTCGCCTTCCACCAGTACCGTGTACAAACCCGTGATGCTGCCCGATTTCGCCCAGGCCCCGGCTCGTTCCAGAAGCTGCGGGAGCTGGGCGAAGACCGATGGAGTGTACCCCCGGGTGGTGGCCGGTTCGCCCACCGAAAGCCCCACCTCGCGCGAGGCGTACGCGTACCGGGTGGCCGAATCCATCATCAAAATGACGTTCTTGCCCTGATCCCGAAAGTATTCGGCCACGGTGGTGGCGACATACGCTCCCCGCATCCGGACCAGGGCGGGCTGTTCGCTGGTGGCGGCCACGATGACGCTTCTCTTTAAGCCTTCGGGTCCCAGATCCTTTTCAATGAACTCCCTGAGTTCACGGCCACGTTCACCAATCAGGGCGATCACGTTCACGTCGGCTCGGGTGTGCCTTGCGATCATGCCCAAAAGCGTGCTTTTGCCCACGCCCGAACCGGCGAATATACCCACCCGCTGGCCCAGGCCAATGGTCAGGAAAGCGTTGATGGCCCGGATGCCCACGTCCAGGGGTTGGCGAATCCGGGCCCGTTCCATGGGATTGCCGGGACGGTTGCGTAAAGGGTACCGGGCGGCGGACGCCACCGGACCCTTGCCGTCGATGGGGTGGCCCAGACCGTCGAGGACTCGGCCCAGAAGACCCGGCCCCACGGCCACGGAAGCCAAACGCCGGGTGGAAACGATGCGGCTGCCGGTGGTCAGGCCGTCGATGGACCCCAGCGGCATCAGCAGCAACCGGCCTTCGCGGAATCCAACCACTTCGGCTTCGATCGGCTTGGGCATACCGGGCACGAACAGATGGCAGATTTCACCCACGGACGCGGCCGGGCCGTCGCCTTCGATCACCAGGCCGACCACCTTGATCACCCGGCCTTCCAACGCCAATGGTTCGACGCTCTCCAGGGCGTCGAAATAGGGGGTCAGGTTCAGGGCGGGATTCATGGCGTTTCTCTTTTGACGGTCCAGTGGGTTCAGGTTGCCGGTGATCGGGCTTTTTTCCGCTTGGATCGGCCGGGGGCCTTGCTTTTCCATATCCGCGACAAAACGACGGTCTTGAAAGAAGCAAAAACTACACCAACCCGGGTGTCGGGAACTCGATTTCGTTGGCGATACGGCCGATCCGCGGCCGGACCGCCCGAAGCGCAGGGAATCGGGGAACAGCGGGAAAGGGGAAGGAAGCGGGGGCCGGGGGAAGGGCGGCCGGCCTCGGAAAGGCATCCGGTATCGGGTTTACCAGTCCAGATCGAACCGTTCGGTCAAGGCTTCATCCACCGCCTTGGTCACGGCTTCCAGGCGGTGTTTCAGGGTGGCGTCCAACCGGCCGGCTTCGGTTTCCAAAGTCAGGTCTCCCCGAGCCAGGTGGGGGTCGGATTCAAAACTGAGCTGGGTGAGTCCGGACAAACGCTCCCGGGCTTCGCCCTGAAGGGATTCCAGATGAGCCTGGTCCTGGGGATGGACTCGGAACACCGCCCGGTGGCGGCCTTGGAGATGCTCGATGGAGGCCCGGAAGGCGGCCGCGACCACCTCCTGAGGCGTTTCCAGTTCTTTCATCACGATCCGCTGGGCCGTCTGGACGGCCAGCCGGACCAGCAGGGGTTCGTGGGCCGTCCAGATGTCGTTGTACAATTGGTCCACTTTTTTAAACGACGCCAGAAGGGGGGCCACATCCTTTTGAAACGCGGCCAATCCTTGGGCCTGCCCTTGGGCCATGCCTTGCTGATGACCGGCCTGGCGGCCTTCTTCGAAGGCTTTGGCCCGAAGCGCTTCGGCTTCGGCCTTCAGCCGGGCGGCTTCGTCTTTCATGTTTTGGGCTTCGGCTTCGGCCCGGGCGATCATGTCCCGGACCACCGCTTCGGCCTCGGCCAGGGTTTTGGCGATTTTTACGCTTTCTTCGCTGGCTTTGGGGTCCAGAGAAGTGAATTCATAGACTTTGAGTTCCGGATCGGCCTGGCCTTTCGAGAACCGGGGCATCCGGAAAACCTTGGGCGTCAGATCCGGGTTGACGAAGATGGCGGGTTTGGCCGCGTCCAACCGCTGGAATTTAGACAAAGACATCCTCCCCGCCGGACTTGCCGATGATGACCTTGCCTTCGGCCTCCAGCTTCTTGGCCACCCGGAGCACGGCCTGCTGGGCTTTTTCCACGTCCGTCAACCGGATCGGGCCCATGACTTCCAGGTCTTCCTTGATCATTTCGGCGGCCCGTTCGGACAGGTTGGCGAACACCTTGTTCCGTAGGCTTTCCGTGGCCGTCTTGAGGGCCATGGTGAGTTCTTCGTTGTTCACTTCCTTGAGGATGGCGCGAATGCCCCGATCGTCGATGTTGGCCAGATCGTCGAAAACGAACATGAGCTTGCGGATTTCGTTGGCCAGGTCCAACTTGTCTTCTTCCATCTTGGACAAAATGGTGTTTTCCGTGGCCTGATCCACCTGGTTCAGGATTTCCGCCACGGTCTTGGCGCCGCCCACCTTTTGGGTGCCCACCGACCCCAACGAGGTGATTTCTTCCCGGAGCACCTGTTCGATCTCTTCGACGACCTGGTGAGGCACCTGGTCCAGTTCGGCGATCCGAAGGGTCACGTCGGTCTGGAGGTGTTCCGGAAAGTCGGAAAGGATCATGGCGGATTTGCCCGGATCCAGGTACGCCAGAATTAACGCGATGGTTTGGGGATGTTCGTTGCGGATGAAGTTCCCTAAGACCTTGGGGTCCACCTCCCGAAGGCTTTCGAAGGGCACGGGGCCCACTTCCGAATTGATCTCCTCGAGCAGCCCTTCGGCCCGTTCATCCGTGATGGCCTTGGAAATGGTGGATTTGAAGAAGGAATCCCCCTTGA
>JAGVGV010000120.1 GCA_020056895.1 Deltaproteobacteria bacterium | reverse complement strand
GCCGTACCCCGAAACCACGATGACCACCACCTCGGGATCGTCTTCCTTGATCCGCTTGAGAATCTCCATGCCCCCGCCGGGAACGACCAGGTCGAGGATGATGAGATCGTACGTCCACTTATCGGTGAGCTTGAGGGCGGTAACGCCATCGGCGGCGCTGGTGACCTCGAGGCCGTCCTTGGCCAATATCCGTTGGCACGATTCACGAATGGCCTCTTCATCGTCGATGATCAGGACACGGTCTGGAGCCGCCACCTTGGTATCCGCCAGGGGTCCCCGAGCCGGGAATCGGACCGGGAAAGGATGCCGGAGCTCTTGGAGTCCGGTTTTGTGAAAAATATCGCACACGGATTGTAATCGAACCCCTTCTCCCTGTCAACGGCCAATACAAGCTGACGGGAGTTGAAACCCATGGGGTGATGGGGTTATAATGATTATAACGTTATTTAACCAATTACTGGTGAAACTCCATGGCTGTTCTGAAAATCTGCAAATATCCCGACCCCATCCTGAAACAGGAAGCCGGCCCCATCGTCGAGATCACCGACGACATCCACAAACTGGCCGAAGACATGATCGATACCATGCGCGAAGCCCCCGGCGCCGGCCTGGCCGCTCCCCAGGTGGGCCAAAGCCTCCGGATCATCGTGATTGAAGCCAGCACCGCCGAGGAGGTGGGTCAGGCGCTGGTGGTGATCAATCCGGAAATCATCCGGAGCGATGGTTCTTTGGTGTACGAGGAAGGCTGCCTTTCGGTCATCGACTATTCCGCCAAGGTGACTCGGGCCAATCAGGTTCTGGTCCGAGGCCTGGACATCGACGGAAACCCTATCGAAATCGAGGCGGAAGGCCGCATGGCCGTGGTTTTCCAGCATGAAATCGACCATCTGAACGGGATTCTCTTTATTGACCGGATCAGCAGCCTTAAAAGGGAAATCTACCGCCGCCGCCTGAAAAAAGCCCTGAAAAAGGAAGAGCAGGAAGCCAGGGAAAGTTGATGACCGGATCGGGCCGCATCGTATATTTCGGCACGCCCGAATTCGCCGTGCCTACTCTGGCGGCTCTGGCCGAATCCGGCGACCCGGTGATTCTGGTGGTCACGCAGCCGGACCGGCCCCAGGGCCGGGGGCTGAAAATGGTGGCGCCGCCGGTGAAACGGCTGGCCGAGCGGCTGGGATTGCCGGTGGTTCAGCCCGAAAACATTCGGAGCCCCGACTTTTTGGAACGGATCAAGGAAGCCGCTCCGGATGCGATGGTCGTGGTGGCCTTCGGACGGCTGTTGCCGCCGTCCCTGTTGTCGCTTTGCCCGCCCGGACCCGTGAATCTTCATCCTTCGTTGCTGCCCAACTATCGGGGGCCGTCGCCCATCCAGTCGGCTCTTTTGGCCGGCGACCCGGTGACCGGGGTCACCACCATGATCCTGGACGAAGGCCAGGACACCGGGCCGATTCTGCTCCGGCGCGAAGTGGCGGTTCTGGAAGGCGAAGCCGCCGGGCAGCTTCACGACCGGTTGGCCGTAGTGGGCGCTGAGTTGATGGTGGAAACCCTGGCGGGGTTGAAAGCCGGAACCGTGGTTCCAAGGCCTCAACCCGGGGAATGCCCTCAGGAATGCCGGTTGCTGGCCAAGGAAGACGGTCGGGTGGACTGGACCCGCCCAGCGGCCCATTTGGCGCTCCAGGTGCGGGCCTTTGATCCCTGGCCCGGCGCGTACACGTTTTTCAAGGGCCAGCGGCTCAAGCTTTTCGGCGGCCGGGTTGGAACAGGCCGAGGCCGGCCCGGCCAGGTGTTGGCGTTGGACGAAGGGGACCTCCACGTGGCCGCCGGCGAAGGGTCCCTCAGGGTGGCGGAATTTCAACTGGAAGGCCGGAAACGGCAGACCGCTCTTCAGTTCTGGCACGGCCAGCATCTAGGACAAAACATGGTTTTCGGTTCATGAAAAACAGGAATCCGCCGCCGTCCCCGGCCCGGGAGGCCGCTTTCCGGGCTCTTTTGGACGTGGAGGCCGGTTCGTTCCCCGAGGACGTCCTGGAATCCCGGACCATTGGGCTCGACCCAAGGGACCGGGCCCTGGCCGGAGCTTTGGTATACGGCGTTTTAAGGCATCGGACCCGGCTGGATTGGACGCTCGACCGGTTTCTGACTCGGCCGGGAAAACCGCTGACGCCGGAACTCCGGACCATCCTGCGTCAGGGGCTGTTTCAATTGATGGACCTGGACCGGGTCCCGGCCTCGGCGGCGGTGGACGAAGCGGTCCGGCTGGCCAAATCGTCGGGATCGGCCTGGGCGGCCGGACTGGTGAACGCGGTGCTCCGGGCGGCCACTCGCGCCCAGACGTGGCCCAACCCCATGGATGCGCCCCTTTCATCGGCGGACCGGCTGGCCATTGCCTATTCTCACCCCCGCTGGCTGGTGGACCGCTGGCTGATGGAACGAGGCCCCGATGAGACCGAAGCGCTTCTGAGGGCCAATAACGAACCCGCGCCTTTGACGCTCCGAGTGGACCCGGACCGGCTGGGCATCGAGGAAGCCATTCGGCGGCTGAGCGGATCGGCCCGGCGGGTGGAATCCACCCGGTTTTCGCCATTCGGCTTGAACCTGTGGGGCGCGGCCGGTTCGGTGATGAATCTCCCGGGGTACGACGAGGGTTGGTTTTCGGTTCAGGATGAAGCGGCCCAACTCGTGGGGCTGCTGGTCCGGCCTCGACCGGGGGACTGGGTTCTGGATGGCTGCGCGGGCCGGGGAGGCAAGGCTTTTCACGTGGCCGGCCTGGCCGATGGGGTCCAGGTGATCGGTTTGGACCCGGACGCCGGGCGGTTGGCTTTGGCCGCCCGGGATAAGGCGCGTCTGAACCGGGCCGGAGTCCATCTGGTCAGGGGGGATATTGCGGCCGGGCCGCCGTTTCCTTCCGATTTTTTCCATCTGGTGCTCGTGGACGCCCCCTGTTCCAATCTGGGCGTCATCCGCCGGCGGCCGGACGTCAAATGGTCCAAAGCCGCCGATTCGCCCGGCCGGATGGCGGAAATCCAGAAAAAACTGCTCGCCGCCGCGTCCCGGCTGGTCCGTCCGGGGGGCCGGTTGATCTACGCCGTCTGCACCGTGACTCCGGAAGAAACCACGGTCGTGATCGATGATTTTTGGATGAATCACCTGGAATTCGGAGTCCGGCCGGCCACGTTGTATCTGCCGGAATCGGCCAAGGAACTGGTGGGGCCCGACGGTCTGATCCGCACCTGGCCTCACCAGCGCGGCACGGATGGTTTTTTCGCCGCCGTGTTCGAACGGAAACCGGCCAAACCTCCGGAATGGGGCGGGTTGTCCTTTTAGCTCCCACGCGGCTCCGGGTCCCGGCCTTTTCCCTCCCGCCACTCATTTAAGATGGGGCGCCAGGGCCTGGAGCAAGGCGAATCCCTCTTCCAAAACGTCGATCAAGGCCTGCATTTGAACATCCACGTCGGGCAGTTTCACCCGTTCCCGAAAGCTGGCCGCGTCCCCCAACGCCAGGTCCAGGCCTTTCAGATTGGGGGAAGCCCCCGTCAGTTCCGGAAGACCGAATTTGGGCCGGTAGCCTGGAACCCTGGACCATTTATCGGGAGTGAAGCCCGCCAGGTCCAAACCGCGCAGCGAAAGGGGAACCGAGAGCGGATCCGGCCGCTGGGGAAGCACCAGGGGCGCCGGCGCGGACAATTCCTGGAGGAATTTTTTCAAAAGGTCCGGCTGTGTTTTCAACTGATCAAAAAACGTTTCAGCATGTTTGGAATACAAAAACTTGATTACGCCGCCGTAGAAATTATTATGAAGGTCCAGAAAAATTTGGGGAATGGGTTTCATCTCCTTGGATGTGGGCGTGGGGTGAGCCTTGAGCGGCAATTCCTGCTGGCTGGAACTGGTTGAATTGGTTCTCGTGAGGGCGCTGCCAATGATTCGTGTATCCTTTTGAAGATAATACACCTTGGTATTGTCTCCCGCCGTGGCGATGAATCCCGCGCACATGTGGCAGGGTTCCAAGGTGGTATACAGCCGGCAGCCGGAAGGCAATTTGTTGACGTTTTTCGATTTCATGTAGTGCATGAGCAGGGCCGTTTCGGCGTGAAACGTGGAATTCACGTCGCTCATGTTCAAGCCCCAACCCAGAATTTTGTTGTCCGGGCCGACCAGGAGCGCCCCCACGTTGTGTCCCTGATCCAGGTCCTTCCGGTGGGTGGACGATATGGTTTGACCCAATTTCAATGTAAAGCTACGGCCCACCAAGGTGGCGGCCAGGGCGCCAAAGAGCTTGTCCCTGAGTTTTTCGTGGGTTACGGCGATGGCCTTCCGCCCGGAAAGGCCAAGGCCCAATTTGGAGGGCGGGTCGGGGCGGCTCCGGTAGACTTGGTTTTGGGAGGCGTTTTGGTAGCTTTTTAAAATACCAAAGGCTGATTCGGGAATATAATTATAAAAAACCTTGCCCGTGAGCCGATTGTACCAGGCGGTCCAATTGGGAGTGGGGGGGAAATTCTCGACCTCCGGGTACGTTTTGGTTTCGTTAACCAATCGTATCGAGGTGCTCGCGGGTCCGGTGGTTTGAGTGAATTGATCATTCTGGATGGTCCAGACCTTTATGGTCGTGCTTTCATAATATGCCACCCTTTGCACGCCCCGTTGCCAGGCCAGGCCCAGGCACATATCGGTCGGAGTATAGGTGGCGTAGACCCACGCGGAATTGCATCGCGTCGCGGAGGCGTTTTGCAGAACATTGACCATGGCGGTATTGGGTGTGGGAAGAGCGGCATGTTCCCCAATGGCCATCCGGCCATCTCCGCTGACCAGGAGCGCGACGCCTTTGTTCGTATATTCCTTATGCGCCAAGGCGAGCGACATATAATACTCATCCAGTTTCATGGCTGCGGTTCCTTTTGTCGATGGACGGTTGACGAATCTTTACCCTCGGTTTTCGTTCATTATTCCATGATAAACGGCCGCCCGGCCGGGTGTCAAAAGGATTCGTTACAGGGGTGAATTCCGAAACGGGCGATTTTTCAGGGGTTGCAAGGGATTTACATTTTTAAGGGAATCCATTAATCAATATGAGTGGGCCTGCGTCATGAATCCGGGTTTTCAAGCGGCTCGTTCTTCCCAGTAGTCCTCGAATCGTCCGGAGAGGATGTTACAGCGGAGGGCGATGACGGCGT
>JAGVGV010000013.1 GCA_020056895.1 Deltaproteobacteria bacterium | reverse complement strand
GCAATACCATTTATTGGAGTGGTGATACCAATTATCGCCAGAACTTTGGCGTGTACGCCATCACCGGGACGGGCAACACCAATAAGGTGTATTCCAATACCATATATGGCCACTCGGATTCCAGCTACACCGGCGTGGCCCTGGCCGCCGCCTGTTCCCCGGAAGTGAAAAGCAACACCATACACGACAACGACCGGGGCATCAGCCTGGATACTTCTGATGCCAACATCAGCCTGAATCATCTTTACGACAATAAAACAGGGGTGTACTGCGCTTCGCTTTCCAGCAGCAACGCCATGATCTGGAACAACCTGATCACCGGCGGCGTGGGAACTCTGGATTATGGCGTGGTGGTCGAAATGGTCTCCGCCGGAACCATGACGCCTCAGGTGTATCACAACACCATCGATGGCGGAGCCTTCGCCGGCGTCCGGGTGGTCAGTTCGGGCGCCAACCCATATGTCTATTACAACATGATCACCAATTTCAGCGCGGGCGCGGGCATTTCCAACGTGGGCGGTTCGCCGACCATGCGGTACAACAACATCAACGGCTGCGGAGCAACACATTCCGGGGTTTCCGCGGGCACGGGCGACAACACTCTGGCACCGGGGTATTTGGGCGGCGGCAACTATCATCTGGCCAATACGTCCGCCGTCATCGACATGATCCCCACTGGCGAAGCCGACCCGGTGAACGCCGATATAGAAAGCATCCCCCGGCCCAGCGGTTCCGGTTTCGATCCCGGGTGTTATGAATACTATACGTCCCCCACGGGCACGTCCGTTTCGGTCAGCTTTCCTCCTGGAACCACGGCGGGGGAATACATCAGCAAAGCCGTTCCGGTCAGCCTCAATGATCCAACTCCAGCCGGCGCCTTTGGCCCGCAGATCGGATTTTACGATATCACGCTGATGCGGATCGGCGGTTGGGATCCCAACCTTCAAGGATACGTGGAATACCCGGGCAACGGCACGCTGCTCGAACCGGGCATGGCCCTCTGGTTCCTGTTCCGATACGGTCAGACCATCACCTTTTCCGGCACGGCCACGCCCACCCAGGCCGATCCCAAGGACAGCCAGCAGGCTTGCCGGATTCCCTTGAAAGTGGGTTGGAACCAGGTTGGGAATCCCTTCCCTCATCCGGTCTCCATCGCCAACATGGTGGTTTCCAACGCGGACGGCTCGCCTTCCCCGGAAAACCTGACCGATGGAACGCTTTCCCAAGGGATTTTCTGGGTATACAGCAGCGGAGTTTATTACGCCGCGGCCAAGCTGCCGGCCGCCGAAGGCGGATGGGTGAAAAAGACCGGCGAAGATGGCTATTTGTGGGTCAAGGATATCACCGTGGCGTACCCGGACCTGGGGCCCAACGCGGACCCCGAAGCCCGGGGGCTGTCCACGGCGCCGGATACCTACGACCGGCCGCCTTCGCCTCCGGGTGGGGGGGGTGGTTCCGGTTGGTCCTCAAGCGGTGGAGGCGGTGGAGGCGGCGGTGGCGGCTGCTTTGTCCAGACCCTGGATGAGCCGGAATCACTGAATGGCGGATGGACGGTTTTGGGGCTGACCGCCGGGTTGGGGCTCGCTCTCCTCTGCCGCAAAAAAACCTGATCCCAAGGTGTTACAACGCTTCGGGACCAACACGGCCGGATCGGGGCGATGATTCCCGAGCCAGGAAGGAGGAACCGCTCATGGCGAAAGCATCCCTCGGTTCGAGGATCGTGGGTGGGATGATACTGCTTCTGATGCTAACGGCGGCTTGGCCCGCCTGGGCCACGACCTATTACGTGAGCACGGGCGGCAGCGACGCCGGCACGGGCCTTTCCGCCGCCGACCCCTGGCGAACCCTGCACTATTCCATCCCCTTGTTGGCCGTCAACGACACCCTGATCGTGATGCCGGGAACGTACGATCTGAGCCATGAAGGATCGAACACCAACATGACCCTGGCGGTGGCGAACGTGACGATTGAAGGCCAAACCGCCGGCACGGCGATCATCGACGGTGACGGCGCCACCAGTTGGAATTCCGGTCTCCGCGTGGCCGGCAACGACGCGATTGTCAAGAACCTGGTTTTCAGAAGATTCAACGCGTACGGCATCAACATCTCCGGGTGCACCGGCGCCAACGTTCATTACAATGAAATTTATGACAACGGCGCCACGGCGGCCGGTTCAGGCGTGGGCATGTTCAATGTGGTCGGCGCCCAGGTGTTCAGCAATTCCATCTATTGGACCGGAGACATGAGCTACAAGCAGGCTTATGGCGTCTCGGTTCTCTCTTCGGTCGATGGCTCCAGTTCGATCCACGATAACACCATTTACGGGCATAACATGAGCGGATACGCTGGCGTGGACATCATGTCCAGCAGTACTCCATCGGTCGTCGGCAACACCCTGAACGGGAATTATTACGGCGTCCACATGGTCGATTCCAGTTCGACAATCGCCGGCAACCGAATGTACGACAACTACATCGGGGTGTATTTCGGGTTCACCTTGTCCACCAGTCCCCTCATCAGGAACAACCTGATTTACCGGGGCGCGGGGAACCCGGACCGTGGAATCGTGGTGGATAATCTGAGCGCGGGATCCACGGCGGCCCAGGTGGATCACAACACCATCGACGACATGATCACGGCGGGTATTTTCGTGAACAACGCCGGAGCTTCGCCCTACCTTCGCTACAACATGATCACCAACGTCGGAACCGGCATTCTGGTTCAGAATTCCGCCACCCCCGCCTTGCGGTACAACAACCTGTACGCCTGCTCCACGCCCTATACCGGTGTGAGCGCCGGAACGGGCGACAACAGCCTGAACCCGGATTACGTGGGCGGCTCGGATTACCACCTGGCCGCCACGTCGCCGGCCATCGACATGATCCCCACCGGCGAAGCCGACCCCGTAACCACCGATCTGGATGGCGACCCACGCCCCAGCGGCTCGGGATACGACCCGGGCTGTTACGAATTCACATCAACCCCCACGGGTGCGTCCGTTACGATCTCCTTTCCGCCTGGGACCACGGCCGACAAGTATCTTTCCCGGTCCGTTCCTCTTCAATTGAATGATCCCAGCCCTTCAGGCACATTTGGCCCGCAGATCGGCTTTTACGATATCACCCTGATGCGCATCGGACACTGGGACGCGGACCTGCAAGCCTATATTGAATACCCGGGTTCCGGATCGGGGGGAATGCATCCCGGCGAAGCCGCCTGGTTCCTGTTCCGGTACGGCGAAACCATCACCTTTTCGGGCACGCCCACGCCCACGTCCGCCGATCCCAAGGACAGCCAGCAATCGGCTCAAATCGGTCTCAAAGTGGGATGGAACCAAGTGGGCAATCCGTTCACGTCTTCCGTATCCATTGCCAACATGGTGGTTTCGAACACCGATGGTTCACCCTCGCCGGAAGACCTGACCACCGGAACGCTTACCCAAGGCATTTTTTGGGTGTATGAAAGCGGCATTTATTACG
>JAGVGV010000669.1 GCA_020056895.1 Deltaproteobacteria bacterium | reverse complement strand
GGTCCCGGGTCCGGCGCCAGGGCAGATCGCGCTTGTGGCGGTCGTACCAGACCAATAAAAGGCCGGCGATGCCATGGGGGTCCGCGGCCCCGGCATCCGGGGAACCACGTGGGCGTGAGGACCGGGCCAAACCGAAGAGTCCGCTAATCCTGGATCGTTTTGTGTAAATGGGGAAAGGTTTCAGGCTTCCGGCGGTCCATGATCTTGCTCTCCCCATCCCGGGCGGTCACGTTTTCGTAAATCCCATCATCCCGCCGGACCAGCTTGGTGAACCCCAGGTCCTTCAGTTCGGCGTTGGATTTCTGGCCCTTGAGGTACCGAGGGGCGCCAAAAACCTTCCGGACCGGCCGGCCGCAATCGGGGCAGGTGGTCAGGGGAAGGTCGTTCATGTATTGGGTTTCCTCGAAAACCAATCCCCGCTCGCAGGGTTCTTCCAAATGTTCGTATTCATAAACAGGCATGGTTGCTCCGGCCTCTTATGGAGTCTTGTCCTTTTGTTCCAACTGGATCACCAGTTTTTTCACTTCTTCGGCCCGGGATTTGTGAGCCACCAAAGTCCGGTGGCCGGACCGGACCACGATCAGGTCGCTGACGCCCACAAGGAGCACGGTTTCGTCCTTATTTTCGCAAAACACCAGGTTTTCCCGGGATTCCAGACTCAACACCCGGCCTCGGCTCAAATTGCCCAGCGCGTCCTGAGGCAGCACATTCTGGAGCGCCAGCCAGCCGCCCACGTCCGACCAGCTAAAAGGAGCGGCCACGAACCGGACGTTTTGGGCCTTTTCCATGACCGCGTAATCGATGGAGATGGTGGGCAGAGGGTCCAGCGCGGTTTTCAGCACATCCCGCCAGCGGGGGGTGTGGTCGAAGTCGGCGGCCCGGCAGATCGCCCGCACATGTTGGGGCACGTGTTCGGACAGGGCCTCGATGATGGCGTCCACGGTCCAGACGAAGATGCCCGAATTCCAAAAAAACCGGCCCGATTCCACGTACTCCCGGGCCGTCTCGGCATTAGGCTTTTCCTTGAACCGGACCAGTTGAAAATGCTGGATTCCGTCGTCCTCTTCCAGCATTTCCCCCTTTTCCATGTACCCGTATCCCACGGCCGGGTACGTGGGTGGAACGCCCAGAGTATACAGCGCCCCGGATGTCCGGGCGGCCCGGGCGGCCGAAGCCAGGGCTTTTTGAAAAAGGTCCACGGGTTCGATCAGGTGATCGGCGGAAAAAACCGCCATCACTCCGTGGCCGAACCGCCGGAGGCACAGAACCGCGCCCAGGCAAATGGCCGCGGCGGTGTCCCGCCGAAGCGGTTCGCCGATCACGTTTTCGGGCGGCAATCCGGGCAGTTGTTCCCGGACCAGAGGGACGAAGGCTTCGCTGGTCAACACCAGCACCCGTTCGGGGGGGATCAGCCCTTCCAGCCGGGTCAGGCTTTTTTGAAGCAGGCTTTCTTCGCCGAACAGTTTTAGGAACTGCTTGGGCTTTTGGTCCGTGCTGAGCGGCCAAAAGCGGGTCCCGGCGCCGCCGGCCATAATTACGGCCGAAAGGCCGGTATCCCCTTTATGCCCGGTGCATGTCATGGGAGCCTCCCCTCGAATCGGTTCCCTTCCGGTCCCGCCAAAAGGGTTCCTCTACTTTTATATAGTAACCCGATCCCCTTTTTCTGTCCAGAAAGGTATCTCCTGGACCGGTTCCGATAGAGGCGGCGCCGAGCGCCAATGGAATCATTTTGGCCCGGGCGGAATTTTTTTCCAAGACGCTGAGCGGTTCATCTTGGAGGAATTAACGCGAAAAAGTTAAAAACGTATCTACGGAAGTAAAACCGCGGGGTTGAGGTCTGAGCCGCGCCCAAATGTTTTCATGATGGGCGAGGCGTGCCGCGCCCCTACAATATTGACATCAAATTGGTATGATCGCTCCTTCCCAAAGGCGCCGGATGAGAACGGAGGCAACCAATCCGCAAAGCCCCCCAAAACCGAACGGTTACGCTCCTTCTTTTTCAAACCGCTCATCCATGGTAATCTTGGGCGGGACAAAGGACCCAAGGAGGCTCGGCATGCACTACGGCGCCATCAACAACCCGCTTCAAAACCTGCTGGACGAGGTTCGGACTCTGGCCAAGGGGGGCTTCGAGTACCTGGAACTCTGCCTGGACCCGCCCCGGTCCCTGCCCGATCACATCCGGAGCGTGCGCGGGGAACTGGTATCGCTCCTGGCCGGCGAAGGAATGACCCTGCCGGTGGCCCACCTGCCCACCTTCGTCTGGCTGGCCGACCCGTACCCCAGCATCCGGCGGGCTTCGGTGGACGAAGTGATCCGGGCCATGGACCTGGCCGCCGAACTGGGCGTATCCAAAGCCGTGCTTCATCCCGGGTATTTAACGGGCATGATGCGCGCCGCGTCGGACCTGGGCCGACGGTACGCCGATGAATCCCTGGTCCTTCTTCTGGAAGCCGCCCGGGAACGGAACATCGTTTTGTGCCTGGAAAACATGTTCCCCCGGGCCGGGCATATGTACCGGCCCGAAGAATTCGGCCAAACCCTGGCGGATCACCCGGACCTGATGATGACTCTGGACGTGGCCCACGCCCTCATCGGCGGTCCGGCCAGCCGTCTTACGGGCCTGATCGAAGCGGGCGGCCGCCGGATCCGGCACGTTCACGTGAGCGATCATGGCGGCCAGGAAGACGACCACCTGCCCTTGGGCGCGGGCCGGGTGCCGGTTCAGGATGCGCTCAAACGAATGAAAAACCTGGGGTACGACGACACGATCACCCTTGAAGTCTTTTCCTCGGACCGGGACCTTTTGTTCTGGTCCCTTCGGAAAGTCCGGGAGTGGTGGGAGGCGCTCTGATGGCCGGAATGCAAAAAATCAAACAGAAACGCGATTCCCTGGCCCGCTTTCTGCTCTACGTGCTGGGCCACCGGCCCGATGAATTCGGCCTGGTGCCGGACGAGGATGGTTTTGTCCCGTTCAAGGAGCTCGTTCAGGCCCTTTCCGAGGAAGATGGATGGAAAAACGTGCGCGAAGCCGCCATCCGCGACCTGAAGGTGGGACCCGACGCCGACGATTTCGAAATCACCGACAAGGCCGTCCGGGCCGCTCCGGCCGCCACCCAACTGGCGCCGCCGCTGTACGAATGGACTCAGGCCCCCCGGCTGCTCTATCACGCCGCCCGGAACAAGGGGTACCCGGTCATTCTGGAAAAGGGGCTCATGCCCACCGGCCAGCGGCCCTTCGTGATTCTGGCCGATACGCCGGACATGGCCCTCCGGGTGGGCCGCCGGCGGGACCC
>JAGVGV010000014.1 GCA_020056895.1 Deltaproteobacteria bacterium | reverse complement strand
GATTCGGCCGGCGAACCATGACCCAAGGCCATGGTTCTTTCGGCGCCTCCGTTTCGATGTCTTATTCCTACTGAATTACCGGCGGATGAACGGGAAGACATCGAAGGGAAATGTGCCGCGGGGGCGGGGCTTACCCCGCCCGTGGTCCATTATCCTCCAAATGAACCGTGCCGACCCGCATCAACCGGTTAAAAAGTCCCTATTTTGAAGTGGGCGTTTTTATTTGAGATTTGAAAAGGTCCTGTTTTCGGGAAAGAATGACCGGGAAACCGGCGTCACTCGCGGCCAAGATAACGCTGTCCAATGTTCTCACCACCCGGGCCGTAACATAAATCCGGTTGTCGGCAATACCGTACGTGCCCACAATCACCGCGACGGCGTTGTTCGTTTTGCTGATTTCCTTGATATCCCGGCTCAGAAGAAACTCCCCCATTTCCTTTTTTACGAAGATGGATTTTTGGTTGAGTTTCATTTCAATGACTTGATACCCGTGCTGGGCCAACCGCGAAGCGATGTGCTCCGATAATAACCGGCCCGCCGTGGAAGATTCCTCCAGGTTGTCCACATTCACGAACGAAGCGATCAGCAGGGGACCGGTCAGTTGGCTTTCCCTTTGTTTGCGGCGCAAATCGAAAACCAGATTGTCGGCCAAATAATAACTGCCCGAAACCAAGTTGTCGTTCCAGTTTTTATCGGTTCCGTCCCAGGCGGCTTCCAAGTCAACCCGGTTGTCGGGAGTGGGTTGAAGGTTCATCGGCCCGCAGGCGGTTACGAAGCCACAAGCAACGAGAAGCAGGAGGCAAATCACGGGTCTCATCGTCGTGCTCCTTACTTATTCGGCCTTCATGGTGTAGGTTTTCACGGGCTGAACAGGAACCTTTTTGGCGTAATAATGCCACGTATCCGGGTCCTGAATATAATATACTCTGGATAGCCGGCCGATAATGAAGGAGTTTTTATAAAGGGTCGAGGTCAGGATCACTTCGACATGAGCCGGGCGCGATCCACTGGCTTTGTGTTCCACGAGGACCGTTTCGTACTTCAAAACATTCGCCGCGTTCGGTCCGTTGGCCACGGCCGCCTTGTTCTGGACCAGCCGGGTCAACAACAATTCATAAAACGCTTCACCGAACTTGGTATCATCCATCTTGGCCACGGATACAATCCGGTCTTCGGTTCGTTCACCCAACAGCTTTGCCGTTTCCACGGCCACGTCGTTCGCCAGTTCATCCCAGTGCCTGGCCGCCTGGAGCTGGCTTTGGAATTGAAGAAAATAGGGCAGCTCAACCGGCGCGTAACTGCAGCCCGTTCCCCATAATACAACGAAGACCATCCACGACAAAGCCAGCCGTTTCATCCTGTTCCCCCTTCCGGGATGATCGCCAATATCGCTCAACGATCCTTTTGTTGTTCATTTTTCATGACTGGTTCTTTTACCGACGCCCCGACCGTTTAAAAAGGATGGCGTTCATGCGATGCTGTATTTTCGTTTCGTTGGCGCACCGAATTCTTCGCCTTCTTTTGAAAATAACCCGATCGCGGAGCGAAAAAACACCAAATGGGACATCCCCGTTTCGTGGTTGCGAATCCTGTTATTTCTCGATGAGGAAGCCCAAATGCTTTTGAAATCAATGGCAACAGTAACATATTCCACGGGAATCGGCAATAGAGATATTGAAGGTCTTAAAATTCGGTATTTTTTGTTTTCTATTAAAAGGAAGGGGAATCAAGTGGTGCAGACGGAGTTATCTCATTAATTAATGGACATCCATATAATTTGCGGGTATTCGTCCGGTCCCCGGTTCTCCCGGAGTAGGGTACTCCCCCCACCAAAATACAGGGTGGCCCCCATTGGCTCGGGCCAAGCTTTTTCTTATCGTAGTCATGGTAAAAAGCCAACACGTCCATCACTGGCGGGGGGAGACCGATGAACCGACCGGCGGCCGAAAGCCAACGGGATCATCCGGGCCGGGGGATGTTCCCCCGGCGGCCGATGATAAAGCCCCAGCGGGCAATGGGAGGCGGGTCGTGAGCGCATTTCCTCTGGCCCGGCTGCTCGATTTCATCCGCCGCGTGGCCCCCTTCGACACCTTGGCCGAGGAGGAACTCCGGCGCGTGGTGTCGCGGATGGAAGTGGCCTATTATCCCCAGGGCCAGGTGATTATCCAGGCCGGGGGGGAATCGGCCCGGTTTCTCTACCTGATTTTTTCCGGTTCGGTCCGGGTGGCTCTGCCGGAAGACCGGGGCGAAGACATCCTGATCGATGTTCGGGGCGAAGGGGATACCTTCGGCGCGGTCAGTCTGCTTCAAAGCCGGAAAGCCCTGTTCAGCGTAACGGCTCAGGAAGATTTGTTGGCCTTTCTGATGCCCGGTGAAGAATTCCAGCGGCTGGTGGACGAACACCAGGAATTCGAACGCCACTTCAGCCATTCCCTGGTTCGGAACATCCAGGCCGCCCGTCAGGCCGCCGATGGCCGCCTGAGCCAGATGACCGGCACGGAATCCCTGACTCAAATGGCCCTTCAGATGCGGGGCCGGGTGGCGGACCTGATGAGCACCAACGTGGTGGTCTGCGCCCCGGATCAATCCATCCGCCACGTGGCCCAGGTTATGACCCGCCGCCGGGTGGGGTCCATTATCGTGGAAGCATCCCCGGGCCAGG
>JAGVGV010000346.1 GCA_020056895.1 Deltaproteobacteria bacterium | reverse complement strand
CCTTTGCCGCCCCGGCGCTGGGCCTTGTACGCGGAAATGGGGTTCCGCTTGATGTACCCGGTGTGGGAGATGGTGACCACCATGTCTTCTTCGACGATGAGGTCTTCCGGGGTGAGTTCGCTATCGTCCCGTTCCAGGATTTCGGTCCGCCGTTCGTCCCCGTATTCCTCCCTGAGGATGGTCAGTTCTTCCTCGATGATCTGGTAGACCAGAAAATCGTTGGCCAGAATGTCCCGGTACCGGGCGATGTCCTTGATAAGCTGCAGATATTCCTCGTCGATGGCCTTTCGTTCCAGGGCGGTGAGTTTCTGGAGCCTTAAATCCAAAATGGCCTGGGCCTGGATTTCGCTCAGTTCCAGCCGTTCCATCAACCGGCTTTTGGCCGTGGCCGGCGACTGGCTGGACCGGATCAGTTCGATCACCAGGTCCAGTTGGTCCAGGGCTTTTTTCAGGCCTTCCAAAATGTGGGCCCGGGCTTCGGCCTTGGCCAGTTCGTATTGGGTCCGCCGGATGACCACTTCGCGGCGGTGTTCCAGGAAAAAGTACAGGGCGTCCTTGAGGGACAGGGTCTGGGGGGTCTGGTTGACGATGGCCAGCATGTTCAGGCCGAAGCTGACTTCGAGCTGCGTCATGCGGTACAAGTGATTGATGACGATTTCCGGGGGATAATCCTTTTTAACTTCCAGAACGATGCGCATGCCTTCGCGGCTGGATTCGTCCCGTATTTCGCCCACGCCGTCGATCCTCTTGTCGCGGACGAGCTCGGCCATGTTTTCGATCAGCCGGGCCTTGTTGACCTGGTAGGGGATTTCCGTGATGATGATGGATTTTTTTTGGTCTTTGGCCCGGGTTTCGGTCATCACCCGGCCCCGGACCTTGATGATGCCCTTGCCGGTTTTGTAGGCTTCGACCAATCCCTGCCGGCCGGAAATGAAGCCGGCGGTGGGGAAGTCGGGCCCGGGGATGTGTTTCATCAACTGGGGCACGGTGATATCGGGGTTATGAATCAGGGCGATGAGGCCGTCCACCACTTCGGCCAGATTGTGAGGCGGAATGTTGGTGGCCATGCCCACGGCGATGCCGGAAGACCCGTTGATCAGCAGGCCGGGGGCCCGGGTGGGAAGGACCAGGGGTTCTTCCAGGGAGCCATCGTAGTTGGTTCCGAAATCCACGGTATCCTTGTCGATATCGGCAAGGAGTTCGCCGGCCAGGCGGGACATGCGGACTTCGGTATACCGCATGGCGGCGGGCGGATCGCCATCCACGGACCCAAAGTTGCCCTGGCCGTCTACCAGGGGGTAGCGCATGGCGAAATCCTGGGCCATGCGGACCAGGGCGTCGTAGACCGCCTGGTCGCCGTGGGGATGGTACTTGCCGATCACGTCGCCGACCACGCGGGCGGATTTCTTATAGGGTTTGTTGAAATCGTTGCCCAGTTCGCGCATGGCGAACAGGATGCGGCGATGCACCGGCTTGAGGCCGTCGCGCACGTCCGGCAAGGCCCGCCCGATGATGACGCTCATGGCATAATCGAGGTACGCGCCCCGCATTTCATCTTCAATGCGGATCGGTTCGATTTTTTGCGTCCGGTCCAAAAGATTCATGCTCATATCCCGTTTCCGTATCCTCGCGATAAACGCCCAGGACGAACCAACCGGCCGCCTGAATTCCTATTCGGCGACGGCCGGCCGTTCCTTCCCCATTCCGGGGCGTAATGCTCGAAGGGTCTAGATATCCAGTTCCCGCACCTTGAGCGCGTTTTCCTGGATGAATTCCCGGCGCGGTTCCACCTTGTCGCCCATCAGGAGAGTGAACACATCGTCGGCCAGAACCGCGTCTTCAACGGTCACCCGAAGGAGCGTCCGTTTTTCCGGGTCCATGGTGGTTTCCCAAAGCTGTTCCGGGTTCATTTCGCCCAGGCCTTTGTACCGCTGAATGCTAAGGCCCTTCTGGCCCGCCGCCGCCACTTCGGCCAGCAGCGCGTCGCGGGAAGCGATTTCCTTTTCGCCTTCCTTGTGCCGGAGCCGGTAGGGCGCGTCGCCAAAGGCCAGGGCGTCGCGGTACAGCCGTTTCAACCGGATCATGTCATCCGACCGGTTCAGTTCCCGGGAAAAGGTGACCCGGCGGGACCCGTTCTGCGCCGACGGAATGCTGAAATACCAGGCGCTCAGTTCCTCGTTGAAGGCCGGTTCGGTGACCCGGTATCCCAGCCGTTCCAGAATTCCATGGAGGGCCCGGGCCCAGGCTTCTTCCTTGAACCCCGGGCCGTCGCCGGCCAGGTGGGGCAGGATGGATTCCCAGACTTCGGGCGGAAAGCCTTTTCGAGTAAAGCGTTCAATCTGGTCCCTGAGGGCGGACAGGGTTTTGACCAGCGTTATCAGCCGGTCGCCTTTGAACGCCCCGGCCAGAGTGGTCAGCTCCCGGTCCTGGACGAACCGGCTCAGCAAAAAGTCCCGGAAGGCGCTTTCGTCTTTGATGTATTCCTCGCGCTTGCCCGCTTTGACGCGGTACAGAGGCGGCTGGGCGATGAACAGGTGTCCTTCTTCGATCAGTTCGCGCATCTGCCTGAAGAAAAAGGTGAGCAACAGGGTGCGGATATGGGCGCCGTCCACGTCCGCGTCGGTCATGATGATGACCTTGTGATACCGGAGGCCCTTGAGCCGTTCGTCTTCCTTGGCGGTATCGTTCCGCGCTTCGGGCTTGGCGTCGTCGGTGGAGGCTTCCCCATTCGGTTCCTCCACGGCCAAGACCTCTTCGGGCTCGTCCACGGTTTCTTCGCGACGGCGGTCGTCCTCTCCGAAACCGGTTCCCAAAGCCAGAACCACGTTCTGGATTTCCTGGCTGCCGATGATCTTGTCGAACCGGGCTTTTTCCACGTTGAGAATTTTGCCCCTAAGCGGCAAAATGGCCTGATGCCGGCGGTCGCGGCCCTGTTTGGCCGACCCGCCGGCGCTGTCGCCCTCGACGAGGAAAATTTCCGAGTTTTCCGGATTTTTTTCCTGGCAATCCGCCAGTTTACCCGAAAGGGAGCCCATTCCGGCGCCCACTTTTTTCCGCGCCATTTCCCGGGCCTTGCGCGCCGCTTCCCGGGCTCGGGCGGCATCCACCACCTTTTCGATGATTTTCTTGGCTACGCTGGGATTTTCTTCGAAATAGGTGGTGAGCTTTTCATAGACCAGGGTATCCACCAGGCCCTTGACTTCGGTATTCCCCAGCTTGGTTTTGGTCTGGCCGCCGAACTGCGGGTCCGAGACCCGGACCGAGATCACCGCCGCCAGACCTTCCCGCACGTCCTCGCCGTCCAGGCCCTTGATTTTCAGGTTCTTGGGCAGGTTGGCCGCCGCCAGGTAGTTGTTGACCGCCCGGGTGAGGGCCGCCTTGAACCCCGAAAGGTGGGTGCCGCCTTCCACGGTGTTGATGCTGTTGGCGTAGGACAGAATCTGATCGTTGTACGAATCGTTGTACTGGAAGGCGATTTCCAGTTCCACACCCTCCTTGGCCCCGGCCAGATGGATGGGCTTGGGGTGAAGCAACGTTTTCTGGCGGCCCAAGTACTGAACGAATTCCATGATGCCGCCCTTGTACTGGTAGTCCTTGAACTGGTCGTCCCGTTCATCCTTGATGGTGATCCGGACGCCCCGGTTCAAAAAGGCCAGCTCGCGCATTCGTTTGGACAAAATCTCGAAATGAAATTCGGTGGTTTCGAAAATCTGGGCATCGGGTTTGAAGGTGACGGTGGTCCCCCGCCGCCGGGTTTTACCGGTCAGCACCACATCGGTGACCGGGGCGCCCCGATTGAAGGTTTGCTGGTACACCAGCCCATCGCGCCGGATTTCCACTTCAAGCCATTCCGAAAGGGCATTGACCACCGACACGCCCACGCCGTGGAGCCCGCCGGACACGGTGTAGGATTTCTTGTCGAACTTGCCGCCCGCGTGGAGCTTGGTCATGACCACGGTCACGGCCGGGAGGCCTTCGGTCTTGTGGATGTCCACCGGAATGCCCCGGCCGTTGTCCACCACGGTAATGGTCCCGCCGGCGCCCACCACCACGTCGATCTGGTCCGCGTGGCCGGCCATGGCCTCGTCAATGGAGTTATCCACCACCTCGAAGACCAGATGGTGCAACCCCTGGGACCCCTGGCTGCCGATATACATGGCCGGCCGCATCCGAACGCCTTCCAGGCCTTCGAGCACCCGGATGTTGTCAGCGCTGTAGTCCGGCCCCAATCCATTCTTTTCAAGCAGATCCGTCATAAATCCCTAGCTTTCGTCCTCTTGACTCTTCGCCGTTTCCTCCGGTTGACCGCCGGCGGCTCCGAAGGATGGTAGCTTACCCCGAATCGTCCGGGGAAAACCGATCAGATTTTCATGG
>JAGVGV010000703.1 GCA_020056895.1 Deltaproteobacteria bacterium | reverse complement strand
TTCGCCGTCCGGGGACAGGCCGGAAACGATGAGGCCGTTTTGGGTGAGCACGTCTTTGTACGCGTTGTTGAATTCGAACCGGTGGCGGTGCCGTTCGAAAATCTCTTCGGCCTGGTACGCCTGGTGGGCTTTGGTGCCGGGTACAAGCCGGCAGGGGTACGCTCCCAGCCGCATGGTTCCGCCCAGTTGGGATTGTTCGTCCCGCTTTTCAATCCGCTGAGACCGGTAGTCAAACCATTCCTTCATCAGGTAAATCACCGGGTCCGGCGCGGTCAGATCGAATTCCGTGCTGTGGGCGCCCATGATCCCGGCTACGGTCCGGGCGAATTCCACCACCGCCACCTGCATCCCCAGGCAGATGCCGAAATAGGGCACCTTTTGTTCCCGGGCGCACCGGGCCGCCGCCAGCTTGCCTTCGATGCCCCGGGGACCGAACCCGGGGGCCACCAGAATGCCGTCCAACCGGCCCGCCACGTCCATGACGCAGGACGAATCAATGGTTTCGGAATCCACGTAATCCAGCTTCACCCGGACATCGTTGGCCACCCCGCCGTGAAACAGGGCTTCGGTCAGGCTTTTGTACGATTCGTGCAAATCCACGTATTTGCCCACGATGCCAATGGTCACTTCGTCCTTGGGGTTGTGAATGCGGTGGACCAGGTTTTCCCAGGGCTCCAGACGGGGGGCCCGGGTCCAGATGTTCAGCCGCGAAACGATCTGCTCATCCAGGTTTTGCTTGTGGAATTTGAGGGGGACTTCGTAGATCGATTCCACGTCAATGGCTTCGATGACCGCTTCGCTTTCCACGTTGCAGAACAGGGCGATCTTTTTACGGACCGAATCATCGAGCGGTTTTTCGGTGCGGCACAAAAGAATATCCGGCTGGATGCCGATGCCCCTGAGCGTGGCCACGGAATGCTGGGTGGGCTTGGTTTTGACTTCGCCGGAAGCCTTGATGAAGGGGACCAAAGTGACGTGGATGAAAATGACGTTCTGGCGGCCCAGGTCCAATCTAAGCTGCCGGATGGCCTCGAGAAAGGGCAGGCTTTCGATGTCGCCCACGGTGCCGCCGATTTCGATGATGGCGATATCCACCCCGTCGGCCAACGCCATGATGTTCCGCTTGATTTCGTCCGTAATGTGCGGAATCACCTGGACCGTGCCGCCCAGGTAATCGCCCCGGCGTTCCTTCTGGATAACCGAATAGTAGATGCTGCCCGAGGTGAAGTTGTTTTTCTGGCCCAGCTCGGCCCGGGTGTAGCGCTCGTAATGCCCCAGGTCCAGATCGGTTTCGGCGCCGTCGTCGGTGACGAAGACCTCGCCGTGCTGAAAGGGGTTCATGGTGCCGGGGTCCACGTTGATGTAAGGGTCGAGTTTTTGAAGCGTGACGGACAATCCCCGGCATTCCATGAGCGCGCCGATGGACGAGGCGGCCAAACCTTTGCCCAGGGAGGACAAGACTCCACCCGTAACGATAATGAACTTGGTTTTCATGAAAACCCCATCTCCTTGAGTCCCAGGAGGCGCCCTGGTTTTTAAAGGTATTAGCCCAACCCTGGGGTCAAAGTCAAGCCAAGGACCCGGAGCCAGGGAAAGGCCCAGGATGGGGATGAAGGGATAAAAATCGAGTTATCCTGCCAAGTTGGATGGTTACCGGCAAAATTTCGTCAGCTCTTTGTTCACGATATCGGCCGCCTCTTGATGAGGCAGGTGGCCTGTTTGGGGAAGAAGAACCAGGCGCGAGCCTTCGAGGTCCCGGTGAAGCCGCGAAGCGAACCGATCGGGCGGAATGGCCCGGTCCGCTTCACCCCAAACGATCAGCGCCGGCGCCTTGATTTTGGGGTACCGGAGCGACAGGGCGTCCAGATCATCGCCCAGGTATTCGGATCCCACTCGGGCCAGGGTTTCCACGTATTCCGGCCGGGCCAGCGGTTTGGCCTTCTGGGCCACCATCCGGGGCGTCACTTTATCGGAATCCCAGTAGCAGCCCCTCAGGGCCACGTCGATCACCCACGGCCCGAACAGGGGCTGGAACAGGCCTCGGACGATCGTTGACGACGCCAGATAATGATACAGCCAATACCGATCGGCCATGTACCCCAAGGGACCCAGCAGGATCAGCCGGTCCACCCGGTCGGGATGGTCCGCCGCCAATGCCAGGGCCACGTTCCCGCCCAAAGAACTGCCCGCCACCACCGCCTTTTCCACGCCCAATCGGTCCAAAAACCGGGCCGTCCAGTCCGCCAGGGCCTGGGGGGAGAGCCTAAGGTCTGCCGGCAGGCCCGATCGGCCGTGACCGGGCAGGTCCACGGCCACCACCCGGAATCCCGCCCCCGCCAGGGCGTCCAGGTTTTCGTGCCAGGTATATGAGGAATCGCCGAACCCGTGGAGCATCAGGATCACCGGCCCCCGGCCCGCGTCCAGGTAATGGACCGGGGCGCCGTCCACGGTCAGTATCCGGGACCAGCCCTTGGCCTGGATGGCGAATTCCCAATCCGCGTCCCCCGGGCCAACGGGGGCTTGGGCCACCCGCCAGAGGGCCAGGTATCCCAGGGCCAGCGCCAGCACGGCGAGAAGGGATGCGATTTTTAATAGTTTCCGGGCCATGGATTCGATCCGCTCCGAGGAATATGGGCGTATTGTGCCAGGCTCGGCCGGGGAAGGGAACGGTTTTTTGGGGTGGGGGCCTTGACAATGTGAAAAGTTTCTTTAAAATGGAATAAGGATTCAGAAACGGAATATCCATTCCAACCGCTCGGAGCCCGCTCATGGCCGGGAACAACCCCCGCCGACAACGCGAAAACGACCGACACCGCGACGAAATCATCGAAGCCGCCGTTCAAACCTTTTATCAGCAGGGGTACGGTGGAGCCTCGGTCCAGGAAATCGCCCGAGCCGCCCAGTTTGGGGTGGGCACTTTGTACCGTCTTTTTCCCGATGGCAAGGACGGTCTGTTCCGGGCCATGCAGGAACGGGTGGTGACTGCCTTTGAAAACGAATTGGCCGGGGTGATCGAAGGGGCCGTGGATGAAGCGGAGGTGATCCGCCGTTATATCCAGGCCGCGGCTCGGGTATACGAACGCCACCCCCGGGAAATGGCGGTGTACATGAAACACATCGCCGGCGTGGGGTTGGATTTGTCCAAAGGACTTCCCGAAGACCTGGCCCGGCGGTTCGAAGCCCTGGTGCGGGTGGCGTCGCGGGCGGTCCGGGCGGGTATGAACAAGGGGATTTTCCGGCCCATGAATCCGGCGGCCGTCACCTTGAGTTTACGGGCCATGATCAACGTTTGGTTTTTGGGATACGTGGAGGGCGCCTGGGCCATCCCGCCCACTCAGGCCGCGGCGATGGTGGCCGATCTTTTTTTCCGGGGCGTTACCCCCGGGATGAACGAAACCGACCGGCGGACGATGCTTCCGTCCGCCGACGATTCAGGAAGGGAGTAAGGAACATGTCGTTCGCATCGGAATATAAGGAAAAGCTGAAGACCGCCGAAGAGGCGGCCCGGATCGTTGAATCCGGAGACATCGTGGACTATGGGTTTTTCAATGGCAAGCCGGCCGCCTTGGACCGGGCCTTGGCGGCCCGGGCGGAGGAACTCAAGGATGTTCATGTATACGCGGCCGTGACGCTGCCGCCGGCGCCCGAAACGGCCGCCAAGCCGGGGTCCTTCGTGTACCACGATTTCCAGTTCAGCAAACTCACCCGGCTGCTGACTCTGGGCAACCCCGACGTGTACTACGTTCCGATTCTGTACCATATCGCCCCGGCGCTGCTCCAATCCGGCGAAGGCCAGCCTCGGCGGGTGGGCATGTACCGCGTTCGGCCCATGGACGAGAACGGCTGGTTCAACCTAGGGCCCCAGAATTCCGAAACCATTTCCAAAATGAACCGGAACGAGATCGTGATTCTGGAAACCTGCGGCAAGCTGCCCAACTGCCTGGGCGGAGCCGAGGAGGCGGTGCATATTTCCCAGGTGGATTTCGTGGTGGAGGGCCCGGAAAACGAAGGCCCCTTCGAAGCCCCCGAACTGCCGTCGAGCGACGACGACCGGAAGATCGCGGCCCTTTTGATGGACCATATCCATGACGGCTCGACCATCCAGTTGGGGATCGGCGGGCTGCCCAACGCGGTGGGGAAAATGATCGCCGAAAGCGATCTGAAAAACCTGGGCGGCCATACCGAAATGTTCGTGGACGCGTACGTGGACATGATCGAAGCCGGCCGGATGAACGGCGCCCAAAAAGCATTCGACCGCTTTCGGGTGGCCTATACCTTCGCCATCGGCGGCCGGCGGATGTATGAATTTCTGAACAACAACCCGGCCGCGGCCTCGTACCCGGTTCAGTACACCAACGATCCACGAGTCATCTGCCGGCACGATAACTTCGTGTCCATCTGCAACGCCCTGCAAGTGGACCTGTACGGCCAGGTGAACGCGGAAAGCATGGGGACCAATCAGATTTCAGGAAACGGCGGCATGTGGGATTTCGTTTTGGGCGCCCAGTGGTCCAAAAACGGCAAGAGCTTCATCTGCCTGACCAGCACGCGGGATGGGAAGGACGGGAAAAAGATTTCCCGCATCACGCCCACCTTCCTTCCGGGCAGCATCACCACCATTCCCCGCCAGATGGTGGATTTTA
>JAGVGV010000478.1 GCA_020056895.1 Deltaproteobacteria bacterium | reverse complement strand
GACGTAATCATGAACAACTTCAATGTCGACCCTGAAGTGACGGATCTCGTCACCTACATCACCAACCTCGATTCCCGGGCCACATCCCAATACAACGGGCCGCCTTTCTCCACGGCCTGGGATGGCAGCGATCAGACGCCCATCGCGGGGACCAGCTATGTGTACCAAACCTCGGTGCGAATCTACGACTCCCTGGGCGACGGTCACGACCTGTCCATTTATTTCGATCCCCACGACACGTTGGACAACGTTTGGGACTATATCGTCTGTTGCGACCCGGCGGATGACGCCCGGGTGGACGCCAACGGCAACTCGGTTTCAGGCCATCCCGTCGCCGGATTGCTCCAGAGGGGCACCATTACCTTCACCAATACCGGAGCGGATGGAACGGGCGGCCAGATTTTCGACATCACGGCCGACAACCTGACCGGTTTCACGGTGGCCGTGGCCAGCGGCTCATCGAGCGCCAACGTTACGCTGGGCGGGTCGTATACCGGCGCCTCGGCCCGGGCCTATACCGCCACCTGGATCACTTCCGGCGCCGGGTCCATGAGTTCCCCGCCCTACCCCATCATTCACTGGGTGGACAACGACGTTCCGCCCAATTCGGGCAACGTGACCATGGTTGGCACCGGACCGAACACTCTGACCAACGGCGTGACTGTGACCTTCGCCAGTTCGGCGGTGACCAGCGGCGCCAACTTCACCTTCACCACCACTCCGGCCACCCAAACCTGGACATCGGCCGTGCCCAACAACGACGGCTATTTCGAATTTATCGCCGCCTTCGTCACTTCGGCCAATCCCGTGGTTCCCACCCAGCAGGTGGTGGCCGTGAACCTGGGGGCCCGTAATCCCAACGGCGCCAACGCCACCTGGACTCTGGACAACCAGTCCACCACGCAGTACGCGGCCCCTTCCGTGACCACGCTGCAGACCCAAAACGGATTCCCTTCGGGGTATTTGCAGGCCGTGTCGATCGATGAAGACGGCGTGATGACCGGCACCTATTCCAACGGCCGGATCATTTCCTCGTATCAGATCGGCCTGGCTCTATTCCGGAGCCCCTGGGGCTTGGAAAAAATCGGCGACAACATGTACCGGCAGACCCGAGCCTCCGGGGAACATGTCTTCAACCGGGCCGGCACGGGCGGCGTTGGCACCATCACCCCTAATGCCCTGGAACAATCCAATGTGGACCTGGCCGAAGAATTCGTGAACATGATCATCCAACAGCGGGGCTTCCAAGCCAACTCCAAAATCATCACCACCACGGACACCATGCTGGCCGAAGTGATCAACCTCAAGCGGTAATCCCCGTTAAACTGACTATCCTCTCGTGAAGGGGGCCGGATCCGGCCCCCTTTTTGCCTGTCCTCTACAAGAAAGCCCGGCCGTGCGGCGCCTGCTTCAACGGCGGGGTCGGCTCTTTCTTTCCAGTCAAGGATTTGACCCCCCGCCAGCGGGAAGTTGACGGACGGCCTCGTTTCTACATCCCCGGAGTCCGGAATCGGTAAATCCTGGTCCGAGCGGGATTTTCCCTTTTGGGGCCAAGGAAACCAACCCGTTCTTGTCCCCGAGCCGGATCCAGCGGTATAATGAATTTAAAGTGGTACTCGAGCTTTATCTGGCATGGCCCTTGCTCGGGTACCCCCTTGAACGACCTCCTTGAAGGGGCATGGTATGGACATCGCCACGTTTATCGGCGTTATCGCGGCCTTCATTCTGCTGATCATTTCCATCATGATGGGTTCAGGCCTGGGGGCCTATATCGATATCCCATCGGTGCTGATCGTGGTGGGAGGTACGGCCTGTTCCACGCTGATCAACTTCCCGCTGAAAGACGCCATCAATTCGATCAAGGTGGCGAAAAACGCCTTTTTCAGCCGAAGCCTGACCGTGGCGGAAATCATCGCCAGTTTCGTCAGTTACGCCAACAAGGCCCGCAAGGAAGGGATTCTGGCTCTGGAATCCAGCCTGCCCCAGATCGACGACGATTTCCTGAGGAAAGGGTTGCAGCTCACTATCGATGGTCTGGAACCCCAGGCCATCACCGAGATTCTGGAGACGGAAATCGCCTTCATCCAGGAACGCCACAGCCTGGGGGCCGATATGTTCCAAACCATGGGCACCTTTGCTCCGGCCTTCGGCATGATCGGCACTCTGATCGGCCTGGTGGCCATGCTTCAGAACATGGACGATCCCAGCACCATCGGCCCGTCCATGGCCGTGGCTCTGATCACCACCTTTTACGGCGCGGTTCTGGCCAACGTGATTTTCCTGCCCGTGGCCGGCAAACTGAGGGCCCGGAACAAGGAGGAAACCATGGTCAAGGAAATGATCCTGCAGGGGGTCATTTCCCTTTCCCGGGGGGATAATCCCCGGATCATCGAACAGAAACTCCATTCCTTCCTCCCGCCGAACCTAAGGGTTTCGGCGTTCGGGAAATAGGAGGCAAGGGATTTGGCCCGGTCCAAACCCCAGGAACGCCCTGAATGGGAGATGGGAAACATCGGCCTGATGTTGTACACGGCCTTGATGATCCTGCTCTTAGCCTTTTTCATCATGTTGACCTCAAAATCAGTGATCGATGAAAAACGCCAGATCAAGGCCATGGGGTCCCTGATCGGGTCTTTTGGCATTCTGCCGGGCGGGTCCGACATGCTGTCCACCGACGGCCAGAGCATTGCCCCCTCCATATCGCCCATGGAAATGATCAAGGACGACCTTCGGGAAATCCGGGACATCTTGTCCAACCAACTGACCCGGGAAAGCGTACATATTTTGAAAGGGAGGAACCGGAACATCCTCCGGTTCGACGCCGGCCTGCTGTTCGCGCCCGACGGCGTGGACCTACGGCCCGAAATGGAAGCGGAACTGATCGAGATCGCCCGGTATATCCGGGCCCGGGATTTTCCCGTCATCATCGAAGGCCACACCGATGACCAGCCGCCCCAATCCGAGGCGTTCCGGGACAATTGGCAGATATCGGCCCTCCGGGCGGTGGCGGTGCTCCGATTCCTGACGACCAAGGGTCAAATCGATCCGGCCCGTCTGAGCGCATACGGGTACGCCGGTTCCAAACCCATCGTGCCCAACACGTCACCCCGGAACCGTCTTCAAAACCACCGGATCGATCTGATTTTCGACTACAGCCGGGCTCTGGCCAAAAAAGCCCGCGAAGACCGGTGGCGGAACCGGACCTATGATTTCAAGGGGTTCGTGTTCGACGTATTCGGAGCGAAACCCGCTCCCGCGCCCCAAAGGCCCGAAAATGCCAAAACTCCGTAAACCAATTTACTCCAGCCTGAATCCGATGGGATGGATGGTCACCTTTTCGGACCTCATCACCCTGTTGCTTACCTTTTTCGTGTTGCTGATCTCCATGTCGTCCATGGACGTCAAGGCGCTGCAACAGGCCGCCGGCATCTTTTTCAGTGGCGGTTCAGGGCCCGGAGGGTTCGCCGCTCAGGGTGGAGTTCAGGACCTGGGGCGGTTTATCGAATCGCTGGAAAACGTTCCGGCGAACCTTTTGCTCGAACGCCAGGAAGAAATCAAGGATAAGCTGTTTGACTTTGAAAACACCGAATACGAAAATCTGATGGACCTGGTGGGCCGGGACATCGAAATCCGTAAGGACGAACGGGGCCTGGTGTTCCAGTTGGCCGAATCGATCCTCTTCGACGAAGGGGAAACCCAGATTCACTACGATTTCCTGCCCATCCTGAGCCGCCTGGCCCTGGTGCTAAGGTCGGCGCGGTACCAGATCAGCATCGAAGGCCACAGCGACGATTCGCTTTTGGAAGGGGAATCGGACGCGTATGCCTGGGAACTGTCCCTGGAGCGGGCCATCGCGGTGATGGATTATTTCACGGTTCAGGAAGGGCTTCGGCCGGACCGGTTCCGAGTGGGGGGGTACGGCCCTTCGCGGCCGTTGGGACCCAACGACACGCCGGAGCATCGGGCCCGGAACCGGCGGATCGAGATCGTTTTGTACCGGGACCAATTCCGTTAAACGGGAGAACACCAAAAGGCATCATGGAAGGATACGGTATGGAACGGGATCGGGGACAAGGCCCCTGGCTGATTATCGTGGTGTTGGTGCTGGTCATTCTGGCCGGCGGGTTCGTGGCGCTCAGGTTCGTGGCCCCCGGGCTGATCCCCGGGTGGGGCGAAAAGAAAGCCGGCCCCGGAACCGGCCCGGAAACCGGCGCCAAGGAACTCTATCCCATGAAACCGTTCATCGTGAACCTTGCCGATCCATCGGGGCGGCGGTATCTGAAACTCACCCTCAGTTTCGAACTGGGCCACGCCGAACTGAAAAAGGAGCTGGACGTTCAGGTGATCCAGATCCAGGACGCGGTTCTGACCGTGCTCCGGGCCCAAACGTACGAAGGCATCAGTACGGTGGAAGGCGAAATGAAGCTAAAAACCGAACTGTTGGCCCGGGTGAACACCCTATTGAAAAGCGGCAAGGTGTCCAACGTGTACTTCAGCGAATTCGTGGTTCAGTAGGGATGCGGTGGAACTGGACAAAACAGACGGCCCGGGCCATGGGCTTGGAATCGGAAACCGATCGGACCCTTAAGTAAACGGGGCGGTGGACCTTGAGTAAAATCCTGACTCAGGAAGAGGTGGACGCGCTGCTCAAAGGCATGAGCGGCGGGGAGATCGAAACCGAATCGGACACGGTCGAGGACGATTCCGGCGTTACGGTTTACGATCTGACCAACCAGGACCGGATCATCCGCGGCCGGATGCCGACCCTGGAAATCATCAACGACCGTTTCGCGCGGCTCCTGAGGACCACTCTTTCCGGGTCCCTCCGTAAAGTGATCGACGTATCCGCCTTTTCCATCGACATGATCAAATTCGGCGAATTCATGCGAGCTTTGCCGGTGCCCACCAGCCTGCATATTTTCAAGGTGGACCCTCTGCGCGGCCACGGCGTGATGGTCATCGAAACCAAGTTGGTCTTCAATCTGGTGGACAACTTCTTTGGCGGATCGGGCCGGTCCTTCGTCAAGATCGAAGGCCGCGATTTCACCCCCATCGAAAACCGGCTGATCCACAAGGTGATCCGGATGGCCATGGAAGACCTGGAAAAGGCCTGGAACCCGGTCCATCCGCTGAAACTGACGTACGTCCGGAGTGAAACGAACCCGCAGTTCGCTTCGGTGGTGGCGCCCACGGAAGTGGTGATCGTGATCAAGTTCGAAGTGGAACTCGAACAAACCGTGGGCACGCTGATCATCTGCCTGCCCTATTCCACGGTCGAACCCATCCGGTCCAAGCTGTACGCCGGTTTCCAGAGCGATCAGTTGGAAGTGGACCACGAATGGATCAACCGGTTCATCGAACAGGTCCGGGAAGCGTCGGTCCAGTTGACCGTGGACCTGGGGCGGGCCACCATCACCGGCGGCGACCTGATCAACCTGGCCGTGGGCGACGTGATCATGATGGACCAGGACGTCAATCAACCCCTTACCATCCGGGTGGAAGGCATCCCCAAATTCCGGGGGTTCCCCGGTGTGGTCCGAGGCAACAAGGCCATACGGATCCAGACCGACGCGGCCGGCCGGCCGGTGCGTTGACCCGCTATACCCTGGGCGAGGAGAATAAAAAACCATGGCCAACGAACAAGTGCTCAGCCAGGACGACATTGATAAATTGATGGCCGACGACGGCGAACTGGAACAGACCTGGGACGGCGGGCTGGATTCCGCCCAGGCCGCCCCCGGGCCCGGTCCCGCTTCGGCGCCGCCTATCCATGCCTTCGATCCCCTGCCCTCGCCGTCCGCGTCCGGCCCCAAGGACACCCGGGGCCGGTCCCTGGATTTCATTCTGGACATCCCCTTGGAGGTGTCCGTGGAACTGGGGCGGACCAAAATGGTGATCAACGATCTGTTGCAACTGGGGCAGGGATCGGTGATCGAACTGACCAAGCTGGCCGGCGAACCGCTGGAGATTCTGGTCAACAACAAGCTGGTGGCCCGGGGCGAAGTGGTGGTGGTCAATGAAAAATTCGGTGTTCGGGTCACGGATATCGTCAGCCCCATGGAGCGCGTGAAAAGCCTGGGCTGAACCGCTGTAAGGAAGGAACCTTTCCATGTCCCCCCGTTTCGTTGGCCGGCTGATGGTTTTCCTGATCCTGGCTTTGGCCGGTCTCCCGGCCTGGGCCGCCGATGGACCGGCGCCAGGGCCGGTCGGGGCGGAAGTCCCGGACCTGATGACCGCCGGACTCAAGATGACCGGCGCCCTGCTCTTGATCCTGGGCGGGATGATGCTGGTGCTGTATCTTTTGCGGCGGCACGGTCTGGGTCCCGGTCGGTATCTGAGCGCCCAGGAAGCCATCCGGATCATCGGCACCCGGCCCTTGGGTCCCCGCAAGTACCTTGCCCTGGTGGAAATCGGGGACCGGGTGCTCACCCTGGCCGTGACCAACGATCACATCACCTGCCTGGACAAAATGCCCGCGGCCCGCTTTCACGCTCAAGTTAAAACCGGCGAACCGCCATCCACCCCAACCTTCCGAAAAGTGCTCCAGGCCATCCGGCCCGAAACCGGGCCGGGTCCGGAGAGTTCCTCATGAAAACCAGAGTTGTTCTTGGGTTTTTGGTCCTGTTGGCCCTGGTCCTGTTCCTGGCGCCGGCATCCAACGCCCTGACCATTCCCACGGTCTCCATCCAGATGGACGAAGCCGCCACGCCCACCGAAACCGCCACGGTCATTCAAATTCTGCTGGTCCTCACCATCCTGGCCCTGGCGCCTTCGATCCTGGTGATGATGACCTCCTTCGTCCGGTTGATCGTGGTTTTTTCCTTTATCCGCCATGCCCTGGGCACCCAGACCATGCCCCCCAACCAGATTCTCGTCGGGTTGGCCCTGTTCATGACCTTTTTCATCATGAGCCCCGTTCTGACCCAGATTGACGATCAGGCCATCAAACCCTTCATGGCCCAGGAAATCACTCAGGCCGAAGCCCTGGACAAAGCCGGCGGACCGCTGAAGGAGTTCATGTTCAAGCAGACCCGGGAACGGGACCTGGCTCTGTTCATGAGCCTGATCCAGAAGGACAAGCCTCAGAACAAAGACGATGTTCCCATGAGCGCCCTCATTCCGGCCTTTGTTATCAGTGAACTCAAAACCGCCTTCACCATCGGATTCATTCTGTACGTGCCTTTTTTGGTCATCGACATGGTAGTGGCCTCGGTTTTGCTCTCCATGGGCATGATGATGCTGCCACCGGTCATGATCTCGCTGCCTTTCAAGCTGATGCTCTTCGTGCTGGTGGATGGTTGGAACCTGATCGTGGGCTCGCTGATTCGAAGCTACGGAGGATAAAAACGGGTGACTCCTGAATTCGTCATTGGTTTCGGCCGTCAGGCCATTGAAATCACCTTGCTTTTATCCCTGCCTCTCCTGGGCTTGGGACTGGTGGTGGGTCTGGCCGTGAGCATTTTCCAGGCAACCACCCAGATTCAGGAGATGACGCTGACGTTCATCCCGAAAATATTGGCGATTCTGGCGGCCCTGATCATCTTTTCGCCCTGGATGCTGGAAAAGCTGATCACCTACACCCGGACGATCATCGTCAATATTCCGACGTATGTCCGATAGGAAACGGTCATGACGCCGCCGCTGATCCCCCCCGAAGAACTGGCCGCCTTTCTGCTGATCCTGATCCGGGTTTCGGCCATTTTGTTTCTGGCGCCCATCTTCGGCGGCGATCTGGTGCCGTCCCAGGTCAAGGCGGCCTTGGCCTTGGTCTTAACTTTCGTGTTGGTGGGCGTGGTTCCGGTTCCGGCCAACGCCCTGCCCGAGGACGTATTCGGCGTGGTGCAACTGCTTGTCAGCGAACTGTTCCTGGCCCTTACCCTGGGGTTGATCCTCCGGCTGCTTCTGGAAGCGGTGCAGTTGGCCGGCCAGTACATCGGGTACGATATGGGGTTCGCCATCGTCAACGTGGTCAACCCCCAGACCGGCACCCAGGCTTCGGTGATGTCGCAATTCGTGTACATTTTGGCCCTGGTGGTGTTTTTATCGGTGAACGGTCACTACCTGGTCATCCAGGCCCTGGTTCAAAGTTTCGAGCTGGTTCCTCCGGGCCGGCCGATCCATTCGGCCCTGGCGTTCCATGAAATGAACCAGGCCGTGACCCGGATGTTCGTCATCGCCGTCCAGTTGGGGGCTCCGGTCATGGTGGTCATGTTCGCGGTCAAGGCGGCCATGGGCATTCTGGCCAAAACCGTGCCCCAGCTCAATGTCCTGTTCGTGGGCATGCCCCTGTACATCATCGTGGGGGCCATTCTTATGGGGTTGTCGCTGAACTTTTTCGTGCCCCTTTTCAGCCGGGCCCTGCTGGGGTATCAGGGGCACCTTTTCGAATCCTTAAAGACCATGTAGAAACGGGTGAACCGTGGCGGACCGCGAAGGCAAAACCGAACAACCAACCGGGCGCAGGCTGGAGAAAGCCCGGGAAGAAGGCCAGGTGTCCAAAAGCATGGAGATGAACACCTGCGCCGTGCTTCTGACCGCCATCCTGACCCTCTATTTCGTTTCGGGAACAATGTACAACCGCCTGGCGGCCAACCTGACCAATGCGCTGGCCCACGCCGGTCAGATATCAGTGGAAGGACCCAACGCCATCACCTTCCTTCTTCGGCAGTTGTACGACGTAGGCTTGATCGTGGCGCCTCTGTTCATCGCCATCCCGGCCATCGGCCTTTTGGCCAACGTGATGCAGGTGGGCATCCACTTCACGCCCAGACCGCTGGTTCCCAAGCTGGACAAACTCAATTTCATCAAGGGCTTCGAACGTCTTTTTTCCATGCGGTCGGTGGCCGAACTGGTCAAATCGGTCGTAAAGATTCTGATTATCGGGTACATCGCGTACGCCACCGTTCGGGATGAAGTGCCCACGATCATGGTTCTGGGGGACATGGACGTGGCCTCCATCGGCCAATACGCCGTGGGTCTGGCCTTTGAAATTTTCCTCAAAACCTGCTGGATCATGGTGGTTTTAGCGATTCTGGACTACCTGTTCCAGAAGTGGAAGTTCACCGAAGATATGAAGATGACCAAGGAAGAGGTGAAGGAGGAATTCAAGCAGTCCGAAGGCGATCCCATTGTCAAGCAGCGGATCCGGAGCATTCAAAGGGAAATGGCCCGCAAAAGGATGCTGGCCAACGTGCCCAAGGCCGACGTGGTGGTCACCAACCCCACCCATCTGGCCGTGGCCATGCTGTACGACGCCGCCAAGGCGGAAGCGCCGCTGGTGGTGGCCAAAGGCCAGAACCTGGTGGCTGAACGGATCAAGACCATTGCCCGGGAACACGGCGTGCCGATCATGGAAAACAAACCGCTGGCCCGGTCGCTGTTTAAATCCGTCGAGGTGGGTCAGGTGATCCCGGTGGAAATGTACCAGGCCGTGGCCGAAATCCTGAGCGCCGTGTACCGGCTCAAAGGCAAGGTGACCCGTGGCTGAATCCGCGCTCAAACAAAAACTTCTGGCCATTCGGTTGCCGGGCGGCAGCGAAATGGTGTTGGGCGTGAGCGTTATCGCCATTCTGATGGTCATGGTGCTGCCCCTGCCCACGCCGCTGTTGGACCTGATGCTCACCTTCAACGTCACCTTCAGCGTGGTGGTCATCCTCACTTCGGTGTACACCCTCAAACCCTTGGATTTTTCCATTTTTCCGTCCCTGTTGCTGATTCTCACCCTCTTCCGGCTGTCGCTCAACGTGGCCTCCACCCGGCTGATCCTGCTTCATGGTGGAGAAGGCGAATCGGCGGCGGGCGAAGTGATCCGGGCCTTCGGCAACTTCGTGGTGGGCGGCAATTACGTGGTCGGGGTGATCGTTTTCACGATTTTGGTGATCATCAACTTCATGGTCATCACCAAAGGTTCGGGCCGGATCGCGGAAGTGGCCGCCCGGTTCACCTTGGACGCCATGCCCGGCAAGCAGATGGCCATCGACGCGGACCTGAACGCCGGCTTGATCGATGAAAACGCGGCCAAAACCCGCCGGGCGGCCATCAGCCGCGAAGCGGACTTTTACGGCGCCATGGACGGCGCGTCCAAGTTCGTCCGAGGCGATGCCGTGGCGGGTATCATCATCACCATCATCAATATCGTGGGCGGTTTGATCATCGGCGTGGTCCAGCAGGACCTGGAGCCCATCGTGGCGGCCCAACGGTATACCATCCTCACCGTAGGCGACGGTCTGGTCAGCCAGATTCCCGCCTTGATCGTGTCCACCGCCGCCGGTATCATCGTCAGCCGGGCCGGCAGCGAAGTGACCATGGGCAAGGAGTTTTCGCGGCAGTTCACCCTCCAACCCCGAGCCCTCCTCCTTTCGGGCGGGATCGCCATGCTGTTCGGCATTATGCCGGGGCTGCCCGCCGTGCCCTTCATAGTACTCGGCGCGGTGGTGGGGTTCGTGGGGTACATGAGCCGCAAGCAAATAGTAAAAACCGAGGAAAAGCAGAAAGAGGCCGAAGCCGCCCAGAAAGCCGCGCCGCCTCCACCGGAACAGGTGGAAACCCTTTTGCCTCTGGACACCCTGGAACTGGAAGTGGGGTACGGTCTGATCCCTCTGGTGGATGACGAACAGGACGGCGAACTTTTGGACCGGATCCGATCCATCCGCCGCCAGTTCGCCCTGGAAATGGGGTTCATCGTCCCGCCCATGCACGTTCGGGACAACCTTCAGCTAAAACCCGGCGAATACGCCATTTTGATCAAGGGGATCGAAGTGGCCCGGTCCGAGCTGATGCTGGGGTACCTGCTGGCCATGGACCCTGGCGACGCCCGCAAAACCGTGGAAGGCCTTTCCACCCGGGAACCGGCTTTTGGTCTGCCGGCCCGCTGGATTCAGGAAGCCCGGAAGGACGAAGCCCAGAACGCCGGATGGACGGTGGTGGATCTGGCCACGGTGGTCGCCACCCACATCACCGAAATCATCCGCGCCCACGCCGATGAACTGCTGGGACGACAGGACATTCAGAAACTGGTGGATACCGCCGGCCGGTCCAATCCCAAGGTGGTCGAGGAACTGGTGCCCAACCTGATGAACCTGGGTCAGATTCAAAAAGTGCTCCAGAACCTTCTGAGAGAACGGGTGTCCATCCGGGACCTGGGCACGATTCTGGAATCCCTGGCCGACCACGCCATGCTGACCAAGGATCCGGACCTTTTAACCGAATTCGTCCGCCAAAAGCTGGCCCGGTCCATCCTGCGGCAGTACGAAAATATTTCGGGCGAAGTCCCCCTGCTCACCCTGGGCGCGGACATCGAAGACCTGATGACCAAATCCATCAACGAAACGGATCGGGGGGCGTACCTGTCCATGGATCCGGAACTGGGGCAGCGAATTTTAAACGCCCTGAATAAGTCGGTCGAGCGGATCACTCAGATGAACCATCAACCCATTCTTCTTTGTTCCCCCATGGTCCGGCGCCATCTGAGGAAGCTGACGGAACGGTTCATTCCCAACCTGACGATCCTGTCCCACAGCGAACTGACGCCCACGGTCCAGCTCAAAGTCTTGGGCGAAGCGAGCCTGGCGTATGCGAATTAAGCGGTTCAGAGCTCGGGACATCCCCACGGCGCTCCGGATGGTGAAGGAGGAACTGGGTCCGGAGGCGGTGATTCTGTCCACCCGGGAAATCAAGGACCGGGCCGAACTGGGGCCGATGGTGGAAGTGACCGCCGGCGCCGGCGCCCCCCGAAAACCGGCCGGGCTTCCGTTGGAGGAAGCCGAACCCATCCG
>JAGVGV010000385.1 GCA_020056895.1 Deltaproteobacteria bacterium | reverse complement strand
CGATGGTCTGGGGATGTTCGTTGCGGATGAAGTTCCCCAGGACCTTGGAGTCCACCTCCCGAAGACTTTCGAAGGGTACGGGGCCCACTTCCGAATTGATCTCTTCGAGCAACCCTTCGGCCCGTTCGTCGGTGATGGCCTTGGAGATGGTGGATTTGAAGAAGGAATCCCCCTTGATCCGGAGGTCCGTGGGCGAGGTGATTTCCTCGTAATACTCGCCCAGAACCTCCTGGACCATACTGGGGGTGATGTTCTGAATCCGGCTCATGGCCCGGCCCAGGTGCTTGATCTCGCCGTCATCAAGCTGCCGGAAGATGTCGGCCGTGAAATCCTCGCCCAGGGTGAGAAGCAGAATTGCGGCTTTCTGTGGACCCATGAGGGCTTGTTTGTCGTCGGCCATGAAGTCCGTTCCTTCCTGATTCGGTTAGCGTTCCTCGATCCAGGCCCGGATCAGGTTGATGGTTCGTTCGGGGTTCTGCTGGGCCAGGGACAGAACCTGTTCCCGAGTCAGCCGTCCCTTTTCCGGTCGCGGCGGTTCGGGCAGCGGCGGGACTTCGCCTTCAGCCAGGGCGCCCGCGGCTTCAAAAGACGGCCCCATGGGTACGGTTTCGCGCATCAACCAAGCCATGACCGGCCGGACCACGAAGAGGAAGAAGAGCACGATCAGGACAATGTAGAACACATGGCCGCCGTACTGCCGGACGTAGTCCAGCACCTGCTTCCAGATCGGCCCCTTGGCTTCCGCCTCGAGAAAGAAGGGCACGCTCTGGACCACCACCTGGTCGCCCCGGTTGGCGTCGAACCCGATGGCGTTTTTGACCAGTTGTTCCAGGCGGCTGAGTTCCTCGTCGTTCCGGGCGGTGTATTGGCGGACCATCTCGCCGCCCTGGTCCACTTCCTGGTACGTGCCATCCACCATCACCGCCACGGATAGTTTTTTCACTTCGCCCGAAAGGGTTAAAATCTGGCGGTTGATCCGGGTGACTTCATAGTTGGTGGTTTCTTCCGATTTTTCGAAAACTTCGCTTCCCTGACCGCCGGCGGCGTTTTGCTGCTGGCCCGTACCCAGCTCGTACGTGGCGTTGGGCACGCCTCCGGCCCCACGGCCCGGCCCCTGGCTTTTTTCGTTCAATCGCTGTTCACTGCGGATGGCCGACCGGTCCGGGTCGTAGACTTCCTCGTTGGCGTTGATCTGCTGGTAGTTCAGGTCGGCGGTCACCCGGGCCAGAGCCTTGTCCGGGCCGACCACCCGTTCGAGCATCGATGTCAGGCGCTCGGTCAGATTCTGTTCCAGAGCTCGGCGGTGGCGGAGTTGGGCCTCGGACAATACGGAGCCTTCGGCCTCATCTTTACTATACAGCAAACCGCCGGCCGTGTCGACCACCGAGATATCCTCGGCCTTCATCCCCGCCACCGAACTGGCCACCAAATGCACCACGCCGGCCAGTTGGGACCGGGACAAGCTTTGGCCCGGCTTGAGGTTGAGCACCACCGACGCGGTGGGCCTCTTTTCCTCTTCGATGAACAGGGATTCCTTGGGCATGTTCAGGTGGACGCGGACGTTCTGGACTTGGGGAAACTTTTTGATGGTTCGTTCCAGTTCCCCTTGAAGGGCTCGCTGGTAGTTAAGGTGCTGCATGAAATCGGTTTCGCCCAGGTGGGTTTCGTTGAACATTTCCATGCCCACCTGGCCCCCCGTGGGCAGGCCTTCCGTGGCCAGGAACAACCGGGTTTCGTCCAGCCGGTCCTGGGATACGGCCACGGTGGCGCCGCTGTCACGAAGGCTGTACGGTATCTTTTGTTCCTTCAGCTTGGCCACGATGGCGGCGGCATCATCCTGGGACAGACTGGAATACAGAACCTGGTGATCAGGCCGATTCATATAAACCAGGGTCACCGCCAGGGCGGCGATCATGGACGCCACGAAGCCCAGCATAAGAACCTTGCGGCTGGTGGAAAGAGCCATGAAGGCTTCCCGGCCGCCTTGAAACCGCTGGGTGACTTTTTCGTACATTGGCATAAGGTCCCGTCCGTTTCCAAAGGCACGAATACCGTTATGAAATCGTTTGGCGCTTCAGATCCGCCTACACCGACATCCGCATGATTTCCTGGTACGCGGTGATGACCTTGTTGCGGACCTGCATGATCATTTTGAACGACACTTCGGCCTTCTGGAGGGCGATCATGGCTTCGTGAAGGTTGGCCGACCGGCCGGTGGCCACGTCTTCCATGGCTTGGTGAGCCTGGATCTGACGGTCGTTGACGTCTTTGACGGCGGCTTGAAGCGTTTCCTTGAACCCGGGCCGGGTATCGGGCCGGGCAGTGGCGTCGGTCATGTTCAACGGCGCGGACCGAATGGGATCGATTCTCATGGAACCCTCCAATTACCTTAAAATTTCCAAAGCCTTGAGGGCCATGTTGTGGCTGGCGGTGACCGCCGAGACATTGGCTTCATACGAACGCTTGGCCGAGATCATTTCCACCATTTCCTCGGCCACGTTCACGTTGGGCATCAGCACGTACCCGAATTCGTCCGCGTCCGGGTGGGCGGGATCGAAGATCATTTGGAAATCCCGCTGGTCTTCGACGATCCGGGGAATCTGTACATCGGTGAGTTCGCGGTCGAGCGCGTCCCGCAGGCGGCCCCGGAAATTCCGGAACAGGGGATCGGCTTCGAAGACTGGCTGTTTGCGGCGGTACGGGCCGCCATCCGGCGTTTGGGTGGTGTGCATGTGCGAAAGGTTCATGGCCACGAGGTTCATCCGGGACCGCTGGGCCGAAAGACCCGCGCTGGAAATGTCCAGGGCGTTCATAAAATTCATGGCTAACGGCCTCCCTCGCCAATGGCGTATTTGAGATTCTCGTATTCCTTGGCCAGCATCTGAACGGTGGCGTTATAAATCAGGTGGTTTTTCGCCAGTTTGGTCATTTCCATATCGATATCCACCACGTCGTTGCCCTTTTCATCCTGCCCGTAATACGAATACACCGTGTCGCGGCCCGAGTTGCGGTACGCGGCCTCGACATCTTTTTGGGGCATGTGAAGGGGGTTGGTCTGGCGGGGCGCCAGGGCGCCTTCCTGGCGGCCCAAAGCATTCTGAAGCGTTTGTTCGAAACGGATGTCCCGCACCCGGTAATTGGGGGTATCGATGTTGGCCAGGTTCGAGGTCGTCATCCCATGCCGGGCCTGACGAAGCGTCAGGGACTGGCCCAGGATTCCCAAGGTCCGGTTGAACAGATTGCCCACGTTGGAACTCATCGAGACCTCCTCACGGGCGAAAGGTTGAAGGCAAGAGGAGCAAGGGGCATGCCAAACCTTGGGTCATCGCCGCCATCCCTTCCCGCCTCGCGGGAAACGGCGGGATCGGCCGGGAAGGCGGCCCCTTCCTCCTTGATTCATGCCGTCATCCCCACTGCTTCGAACCCCAGATTCTTGTATTCCGCCAGTTTGTTCCGTAGGGTTCTGACGCTGATCCCCAAAATTTTGGCGGCGTGGGTCCGGTTGCCGTCGGTCCGCCGGAGGGCCTTGCTGATCAATCCACGTTCCATATCCCGAATAGTCATGAGATCGTCGGGGATATTTTCGAGAGGCCATGGTCCCGCCTCATCCTCGTCCCCATCAGGTTCGATGTCCGCGATCGGGGCGGGGGAGGCGGGATGGATGGCGGCCATGGTCCAGCCGCTTTCCAGGAACAGGTCTTCGGCCTGAACCACCTGATCCGCGGACAACAACACGCCTCGGGCGATGATGTTTTCCAGTTCCCGAACATTGCCCGGCCAGTCGTGGGCCCGGAGCCGGGCCACGGCGGAGGGGGCCAGGGTTTTGGGGTTCCGTCGGTTGGCCAGGGAATACTTTTTAAGGAAGTGGTCGGTCAGAGGAGCCAGGTCCCCAGGCCGCCGCCGAAGG
>JAGVGV010000211.1 GCA_020056895.1 Deltaproteobacteria bacterium | reverse complement strand
TTCGGCAAGGCCCTGTTCATCGGCATGGCGTACGTGGCCGGCGCGGGCAGCATCATCACTCTGTTGGGGTCGGCCCGGGCCGCGGTGGCCTTGAGTTTTTTCAAGGAGATGACCGGCAAGGAGATCAGCTTTTTCCAACTCACCTACTACATGGCCCCCATCGGCTGGTCCATGGTCTTCATTCTGTGGGGCTATTTCATGCTGGTCTTGAAGCCGGAAAAGAAAACCATTCCCGGCCTTCGGGAACGCGCCAGCCGACTGGCCGCCGAACAAGGACCCATCACCAAAAAGGAAATCCTGGCCGCCGCCATCGTGTTCGGCGCCATCGCCATTTTGAGCCTAAGGTCTTTCGTTCCCTTCCTCAAGCCGATCGATAAAACCGGCATCATCCTGGTCTCCACGCTGCTCTTTTTTTTGACCAACATTCTGGATATCGAGGATCTGGAAAACATCCCCTGGAACATCATTCTGTTGTTCTCGGGCGCCATGAGCATTGGCCTTTGTTTGTGGGAAACGGGCGCGGCTCAGTGGATGGCCGTTCACTGGCTGACCTTCTTCAAGGAAACGCCGTGGTGGGTGTTCGTGCTCAGCATGGCTTTTTTCGTACTGGTCATGACCAATTTCATCATGAACGTGGCCGCCATCGCCATTTCGGTGCCGGTGGCCCTGGTGGTGGCCAAGTATTTGAGCGTGTCCCCCGAAGTAATCATGTTCGCCGCCCTGGTCACGGCCGGCATGCCGTTTCTGCTCTTGGTGGGCGCGGCGCCCAACGCCATCGCGTACAATTCCAAACAGTTCACGTCGGGCGAGTTCTTCAAATACGGCGCTCCGGCCAGCCTGATTCTGATGGCCGTTCTGGCCGTGGCCATCCTGTTCATTTGGCCGGCCATGGGCATGCCCACGTTTTTGGGGAAATGATTGGTTCGAGGAAGATGAAGAACTGATCGCGCCCTTTTTCACATTTCGCTTGTCCCGACGGTCCGGCCCCCTTACAATGGGGGCCGGCCCTTTTTCAAGGACCGATTCCCGGAAAATTTTTATGGAGGAAGGAATGCAACGGACCACCCGCAACTGGCTTCCCCCGTATCTGGACCCCGCCGGGTTCATCCCCCGCATTACCGAAACCCGGGTTTTGTTTCAATGGCCGCCCTTCTTTTTCCCCGAGTTCCTGGGCAAGGTCATCGCCTTTCTGCAAAGCGACGACGCCCGCAAAATGGGGTTCGAATTCGATTACCGCCGGATTCTGCCCTGCACCTGGAAGTGTTCCGACGAATCCCTGTTCATGGTCCCCTTGAGTTTGCTCGCTTATTTCGGAGCCAACGTGTTCCCCAAAGGATTGATCGGGGCCCGGTTCAATGAACAATCCTTGGGCGCGGCGGTCCATCACGGGTCGATCAACGTGGACCTGGGCGGCAGCCACGTAGGGTATCTGCCGGGCGAACGGGGCGGTTCCTTCGGCTATATCTGGCGGCCCCAGCAAAAGGAATTCACGTCCGACTGCGGGTACCTGACCAGCGTGTTCACGCCCTTCGCCAGCGTATATCAGGACGCGTCCCAGAACATCCTGTTGTTCCGGCCCCAGGGCAGCAAGGTGCTGGCCAGCATTCCCAACGAATTCCTCCAGCCCAACTGGTCCAGCCACCGCGTCAAGCTCCTGGTGGATATCGAAACCTTTACCGCCGGCCAGGTGGAATACCGGGACGACACCACCTTCACCCACACCACCGTGGCCCGAAGCCTTTTTTACGTGCATCCGGAATTTCTACAGGGGCTGGACCCCAGGGACGTGGAACCTTTTCTCCAGGAAAAACCCACCCCCATCGGCCGGTTTTTGAGCCCTAAATACTTCAATATTTTCGATACCCAGGCTCCCCTGGACCAGAACGGTCTGCCTCGGGAACGGTTGATGCTGTACATGAAGTACATCGTGGCCCCCAAGTATTCCCCCGTTTCCCTCAAGGCGGCCATCGTCAACACCAACCTGGAACACAACCGGCTGACGGATACCCTGCGTTCGCCCGAATACACCAACTATTCTTTCGCCTGCTTCACCGGCATTTTTATGGACCTGTTCGATCATGAGGTGGGCAACTACTACAACCTGTTCCAGCCCCTGTCCATCACCATCAAGCCCGCCGGCAAGAAATCCGAAGTCGAGCTGACGCCGGAGGAAATCCAGTTCCGTTTCGCCCGGTTGAACCCAGCGGAACCCCGGCTGAACCTGCTCGATATGACCGGTTTCAAAAGCGTGGAAAGGCTGGTGGAACGATTCACCTTCAAGCCGGGCCGGTTCGAGGAATTCAGCCACCACAATGAAGTGGCTTCAAACGGCGACGAACCCCAAACCTGATCCGGAACCGTTTTTTCCATAAAAAAACCCGTTGGAAGCGTGGATTCCAGCGGGTTTTCCGTTCTGTACGTGGCTTCCCGGATTATTTCACGTCGATGGGTCCCAAAGGATTTTTGTCCGATTCCGCCGCCCGGCCGAACTTGGCCGCTTCGTTCAGGACTTCCTTGGCCTTTTCCATGCCCAAGGGGCCGCCGGGGGGGACCTCTTTTTTGTCGGCATCCACCCATTTCAGCAAAGTTCCCTGATGGAAATAGAACCGGTCTTCGCGAACGGTTTTCACTTTGGCGTCATGGGGCGATTCGTACTCGGCGGCTTGTTGAAAGGCGAAGATCAGGTCGCCATCGAAGAAGTAGTATTCTTCCAGGGTTTTTCCCATTTCGCCGAAAATCTCGATGGCTATTTTTTTAGGGTGGCCCATGTATTCCCAGGTTTTCAGGCTCCCGCCTTCGGTGGAAAAACCTTCCAGGTCTTTTTCCACGGGGTCCATATCGGCCAGATTCGCGTTGATGTGCTGAAAACGGGCCCGGGTTCGCTGGATCATATCGGGGATGGGTTTGGGCGGAGCGCCGTACCGGAAAAAAGCGCCTTGAAGGCGGCATTTTTCCGTGAAACAAGGTGCGCTTTTTTCCGTGACCATCACCCGGTTCGGTAAAAAGGCAAGCTGTAACCGGCATTCGCCGTCTTCAAGGGCCGCCTGGCCGTTCTTGATCTGGATCGGCCCGCCGACCGCCCCGCCGCACAAGGCCGGGTTCCCCACCACGATCTCGGCCTTGGTACCTTCGCCCCACTTTTCCGTGATTTCAATGGCGGCCTTGGGCCCCAATTCGTCCAACTCCCGTTCATCCTTGATGTACGTTCCGGCCGGGCCGGCCAAGGCTCCGGATGCCGAAAACAGAACGAACCCCAGGGCCGCGATGAACAGCCGGCCCGGCGTCGTGAAGCCCATGAACCAACCTCCCCCTGAAAACGAAATCCCGGAACGGGCCGACCGGTAAACGCCCGGTCCTCATTCACCCGAACCTCAAGGAATCGGCCCGCCCTTTATTGTTCCACGTTCAAGTACACGTCCACTTCGGAAATGCAGGTATCCGGCCACTTTGCGCCGGGATACGCTTCGTCGATGACGATCCGGATGGATTCCGCGGCCCCGGGTTTGGGGTTGAAGGTTTGAACGCCCACCTGGTCCTTGAGGTAAATTTTTTGGCGGGAGCCATCGGCATAAATGATGGTAGCGCTTTTTACTCGGGCGTTCTGGTAATACCGTTCGGCCGATTTTTGGTACCCATTCCAAATCCCGATCGTGGTCACCACGAACCCGGGCGACAGGTTGAATTGAATCCATTCCCCCAGGCCGTCTCCGGCCGCGCCTTCTGCCCAGGCCGTTTCCTTCTGGCCGTCCAGCACATTATCGGCCACATAGTTGCCCACTTTTGAAGCCGGCAAATTGGACGATGCGTGGACTTCCAGGTACCCATGATCGCTCATTCCCTTGGGCCAGACCACGCCGGCCCGCGCCGGGGCTCCGGCCATAAGGAAGACCACCGCCAACGCCAATACCGCCAACCATGTCTTGGCTTTCATGAAACCATGTCCCCTTCCATTTTTTTTCCGGTTGCGCCCCCCAACCGTTGGTTGTCAATGTACTCCGGC
>JAGVGV010000209.1 GCA_020056895.1 Deltaproteobacteria bacterium | reverse complement strand
CGACGCTCTTCCGATCTAACCATGCCTCGGGGGCTTCGAGGACCGGCCATCACGTTGATCATCGCCGGCCTTCTGTCTCTGGCTTTCACCGCTTTTTCCGGCATGATCCAGATTCAGTAAGCACCGAAAGGGGCAACCAGCGGCCATGAGCGAGGTGATGATCAGTCTGTTGGTAACCAGCGGGATCTGCGCCTTATTGGCCCTGCTTCTGGAAATCGCCCACGCCTATCTGGCCGACTACGGCCAAGTGCATCTGAAGCTCAACGATTCCCATGACTTGGAAGTGGCCGGCGGGAACCCGTTGCTGTTCACCCTCGGCACGGCCGGAGTGTTCATTCCTTCGGCCTGCGGCGGCCGGGGAACCTGCGCGTATTGCAAGGTGCGGGTGCTGCAAGGCGGCGGTCCGGTGCTGCCGACCGAAACCCCCTATTTGAACGCAACGGAAATGCAAGAGAATGTCCGGTTGGCCTGCCAGGTAAAGGTCCGGAACGATCTGGTGATCCGGATTCCCGAAGAATTGCTTTCGGTGAAGGAATTCCGGGCCAAAGTGACCCGGATCACGCAGCTTACGCCGGTCATCAAGGGGCTCGATCTGACCCTCCTTTCGCCGGGGGAAGGCCTTCGGTTCCGCGCGGGCCAGTACATCCAGCTCGAAGCGCCCCGGTACGAAAAATCCACTCAACCGGAATTCCGAGCTTTTTCCATTGCCAGTGGTCCAGGGCGGACGGATGGACTGGACTTGGTTATCACCCGGGCTCCCCAAGGCTTGGTGGCCCTGTATGTTCATGATTATTTGAAGGAAGGCCAGGAACTGCTGGTCCGGGGGCCCTATGGGGATTTTTTTCTTAGGGAATCGGACCGGGACATATTGATGATCGCCACGGGTTCGGGTATGGCGCCCATCCGATCGATCCTGTTTCAGATGGAAGCGGAAAAAATCGGCCGAAAGACCTTGTTTTTTTTTGGCGGCCGGTCCCCCAACGACCTGTTTTTCACCGATGAACTGAAGCGCTGGGAAGAGGTCTTGCCGGATTTCCGGTTCCTGCCGGTACTCAGCCGGACGCCGGACGGAGGCGCCTGGGAAGGGGAACGGGGCCGGGTGACGGACCTGATCCGGAAACACGTGCCCGAAGGCGCGGCCATGGACGTGTATATTTGCGGAGCTCCGGCCATGGTCGAATCGTCGTTGGAGGAATTGGTGAAAAAAGGGATTCCACCCGACCGGATGTTCTACGATAAATTCGCTTGATCGAACCTCCGGCCCCGGAGCCGGGGATGGGTTCAGAACCGATCCCCACCGGTTTTCGGCGGAGGAAGGAACTCAGACGGCGTCAATTCCTCGTGCAATGTTCGCCAAAGCTTCAATTCGCGTTCCACGCCATCCATTTTTACGCGGTGCTCCGTGATCCACTCCCTCAACCGGCTCGCGGCATCCGACCAGGGATCGTCCATTTGAGCCAGCCGGGTTTCCCAGATGGACATCACATCGCGGTATTGGGCCATGACTTGGAGCAAACGCTGATATTCCTGAGTTACCAGCGGGAGTTTGGTCATCGGGTTCAGCTCCGTGCGTTCCCTTGCCGAAGTCCCCGGTCCGGTGTACGGATTCTTCGCGTTCATCAGGCCAGACCCCGGGATTGGAGTTCTTCCCAAACCGATCTCCAGGGTTGCATCTGGTTTTCCAACTGGCTGAGCGTGGACTGAAACCGATTGATTTCGGTGCGGATCTGCTCCAAAGCGGCCGCTTCTTCCAAGGGTGTTTGGTGGAGCAGACTTTCCAGGCTGGTTAAAACACTAAGGAATCCCTGCCGGAGTTCCTGGTAGCGGAACCATTCGTCCCGTACCCAGGTGATGTTGGCATCCATTCCCGTTCCCGTACCTCCTTCCGGCGAAGTCCCACACTCCACCGAAATACGGCTTTTTCCCTGGTTCCAAAGAACCGCCCCCGGCCCCTTGGAACCTTTTAACGTATAACCCGTAACGGAATAACCATTAATCGTTTAAGACGAATCGCCCCCGATTCAGCCCTTCCGCTATGATATTTATATGAAAAAGCCGTTTGGTCGTCAAGCCTATTTTACCAGGGAATTTGGTCACCGTCCAATCTGAGCCGCCCCTCCTCGCCCTCGGCCCTTCCCCCATGGACGAGGAAAAGGCCTTGGCTGATTTGGTTCATGGAAGCTTCCCGGGCCTGCTTGTGCGCTCCAAGTCCGTGCTCAAGAGCGAGTTGAAACCGAAGTCTGGCTCCCGCCGCCACCCGCCACGATATCCACGTTTTTCAAATAGGTGTTCAGTTCCTTGATCTGGGCCAGAATGCCGTGGAGGTCCTTTTCCATGGACAACCGGCAGATTTCGCGGCCAATTTCGGAAATGCGGTCCAGGCCGTACCCCGCGCCGCTTCCTTTCAGGTCGTGGCCGATCTTGTACGTGGTCTTGAGGTCCTTTTCCTTGAGCGCCGAAACCAAGGCCCGAAGGTCCCGATACAGCGCCCGAAGGTAATCATCGATCACGCCGGCCAGTTCCTCTTCCACTTCCACCCGGAACCGGACCTCGGCCACGTCTCTGGAAGCCAGCGCGGCGGCGGGCGGCAAGGGGTGGGCGTGGGTCGTGGCTTCCTTGGGCGCCACGCGGTCGGAATACTTGCCCAATACCTCGAACAGTGTTTTCTTTTTTACCGGTTTGGGAATGAAATCCGTGCACCCGACGGCCAGGCATTGAGCCCGGTTTTCGGAAAAGGCATGGGCGGTTAGCGCAATGATGGGTTTGGGTTCGCGGCCCTGGGTTTTTTCCCATTCACGGATGGCCTGGGTGGCCATCAGACCGTCCATAACGGGCATTTCCAGATCCATCAACACCAGATCGTACCCGTTGTTCTTGAACTTTTCCACCGCCAGGCGGCCGTTCACCGCGTCGTCGATGGTGCAGGAGGTGTGTTGCAGAAAGGCTTCGATGATCTTGCGGTTGGGCAGATAGTCTTCGGCCAGCAGAATGGAGAAGGGCGGCAGCGCCAAGGCTTCCGATTCCATGGCCGCGCCGGCTTTTTCGCGGGCGTATCCGGCCTGGTTCAGGCTGGTGAGAATGGCTTCCAACATGTGGTCCCGTTTCACCGGCTTGATCAGGAACGTTGAAATGCCGTAATCCTTGGACGAAAGATGCCCTTCCACGTGATCGGTGGACGAAAACATCATGGTCACGGGCGGCGTTTCGAACTCGAGACGCTTTAATCGTTCGGCCAATTCCAGGCCGTTCATCCCCGGCATGTTGAAATCCAGGAGAATCAGGCTGAAAGACCGGCCTTCCCTCTGGACTCTGGTAACGATTTCAATCGCCTTGTCGCCGTTTTCGGCTTCGGTGACGCGAGCCCCCCAGTGGGACAGGTGTTCGTTGAAGATCCGGCGGTTGGTGGCGTTGTCGTCCACCACCAGGACTTCCAGGCCCTTGAGCGTGGAAATATCGGCCCTTCGGGGGCGTTGGACCAGATCGCCCTTGGGCAAGTGGATGGTAAAATGGAAGGCGGTTCCTTGGCCTTCCTCACTAACCAGCCAAATCCGGCCGCCCATGAGTTCCACCAACCGCCGGGTGATGGCCAACCCGAGGCCGGTGCCGCCGAAACGGCGGGTGGTGGACGAATCGGCCTGAGTGAAACTTTCAAAGACCATGCTCTGTTTGTCCGAAGGGATGCCAATGCCGGTATCGCGGATGGTGAACAGGGTGCGGTCCACCCCTTCCTCTTCGAGGGCCCGGCTGACTTCAACGACGACTTCGCCCAGATCGGTGAACTTGACGGCGTTGCCGATCAGGT
>JAGVGV010000360.1 GCA_020056895.1 Deltaproteobacteria bacterium | reverse complement strand
CTGGACAAGGATAAAACAGTGTTCCTGGACGTCCGGAGCCCCATGGAACTGCGGGCTTTGGGCCAGATTCCGGGCGCCGTTCACATTCCCTTGAACGAACTGAGGGACCGGATTCTGGAACTGGACCGGACCAAGACGTACGTTATTTACTGCGCCGTGGGCATGCGGGCGTACGTGGCGTACCGGATTCTGAAGCACCACGGCTTCAAGGCCCTGAACCTTTCCGGCGGGTTCGTGTTATACCGCGCTGTTCGGAACCGCCTGGAAGCCGCTTTGGCCGCCGGAGCTTGACGAGTTTCCCAAAAGGGGGCTAAGGTGTTGGCGTCATGATCGAAATAACGCCCAATATCCAAATTGACGAAAGCGAACTGACCGAAGACTTCGTTCACGCCTCGGGCCCGGGCGGCCAGAACGTGAACAAGGTGGCCACGGCGGTTCAGCTCAGGTTCGACGCCGCCGGTTCGCCGTCCCTGCCCCCGGACGTCAAGGACCGGTTGAATACCCTGGCCGGAAGCCGAATGACCAAGGAAGGCGTGCTGATCATCGACGCCCGCCGCTTCCGGACCCGGGAAAAAAACAGGGAGGACGCGCTGAACCGCCTGGTGGACCTGATCCGGCGGGCGGCGGTTCCTCCCCGGCCTCGCCGGCCCACCCGGATTCCCTTGGGCGTAAAGGAAGACCGGCTGGAAAACAAACACCGGAAAGCGCAAAAAAAGGAAGGCCGGGCGGCCGTTCGATCGGTGGATGAATGAAGCCCCGGGCCGGGCGGAATTCCCCCGGCCCGGATCGTCTTCCTTCCCTTTCGCGGGACGAAAGCGGTGCGCCATGAAGGTGACGCCCACGCCCATCCGGGGCCTATGCTTGATCGAACCCCGAGTTTTCGGGGACGAACGGGGCTTTTTTCTGGAAATCTTTCAGGCCCAACGGTACCTGGACGCCGGCGTGGTGGACCGTCCGTTTGTTCAGGATAATCTTTCCCGGTCCCACCGGGGCGTGCTCCGAGGCCTTCATTTTCAGATCCGCCACCCCCAGGGGAAACTGGTGTACGTGACCCGGGGCCGGGTTTGGGACGCGGCCGTGGATGTTCGTCCGGGTTCGCCCACCTTTGGCCAGTGGTTCGCGGCCGAACTGGATGACCGGGATCACCGCCAGATGTATCTGCCGCCGGGCCTGGCCCACGGCTTCGCCGTTCTTTCCGATACAGCCGAATTCATTTACAAATGCACGGACTATTACCATCCGGAAGATGAAGGCGGCGTGGCCTGGGACGACCCGGATATCGGCCTCCCCTGGCCGGTCACGGCCCCCCTGCTGGCGGAAAAGGACCGGAAGTTCCCTCGGCTTAAAAACCTGGGCCCCGACCGACTGCCTCATCTGGAATCTTAAAGGAGCAAGCCGATGACGTCTCCGGTGAACGCGGCCCGGTACAAGGGCATCATCCTGGCCGGCGGAACCGGCACCCGGCTCTATCCTCTGACCATCGCCGTCAGCAAGCAACTGTTGCCCATCTACGACAAGCCGCTTATCTACTATCCCCTTTCGGTCCTGATGCTGGCCGGCATCCGGGAAATCCTGATCATTTCCACGCCCTTGGACCTGCCCCGGTTCCAGGACCTGTTGGGCGACGGGTCCCAATGGGGCCTTTCGTTCGAATACGCCCCGCAGCCCCGGCCCGAAGGTTTGGCCCAGGCCTTTCTGATCGGCCGGGATTTCATCGGCGAACGGCCGGTCTGCCTGGTTCTGGGCGACAACCTGTTTTATGGCGCCCGGTTCCGCCAAATGCTTCAAAACGCCACCGCCGCGGCCGATGGCGGCCGGATTTTCGGGTATTGGGTGACCAACCCCCAACGGTACGGCGTGATCCAGTTCGGCGATGACGGCCGGCCCCTCAGGGTGGTGGAAAAACCGGCCGAACCCATCTCGAATTACGCCGTGGTGGGCCTGTATTTTTACGATCACCACGTGGTCCGGACGGCCGAGCGCATCGTTCCTTCCGCCCGAGGCGAGCTGGAAATCGCCGACGTGAATAACCAGTATCTGGCTCAGGGCCGCATGCGGGTGGATATTCTGGGCCGGGGGTTCGCCTGGCTGGACACCGGAACCCATGAATCGCTCCTGGACGCTTCGCGGTACGTGGAAGTGATTGAAAAACGGCAGGGATTGAAGGTGGGCTGCGTGGAGGAAACCGCGTTCCGGATGGGGTTCATCGACGAATCCGGGCTCCGGCGCCTGGCCGAACCCTTGAAACACAGCGGGTACGGGCAGTATCTCCTCCAAATATTGGACCAGGGGTCCTGGCCCCAGGATTTCTAGAGCCTATCCCAGGTCCTTCGGGTCCAACAAAAGGCCTGAAACCAACCCTGAAGAGGTGATTCCTCGTCATGATTCTGATTACCGGCGCGGATGGGCAACTGGGACGGGAAATCACCGTTCGGGCAACCGGAAAAGGCCTGTTGGTCCGGCCTCTCAATCGGATCGGCCTGGATATTACCGACCGACGGACGGTGCTGGACCGGGTGGCGGGATCCGGAGCCCGGCTGGTGATCAACGCGGCCGCGTATAACCTTGTTGACCGCGCGGAAACCGAACCCCAGGCCGCTCATG
>JAGVGV010000311.1 GCA_020056895.1 Deltaproteobacteria bacterium | reverse complement strand
TGATGAGTTCAAGCCCCCGGCGAAGGTCCGCCGGATCGGCCAGCGCGGTCAGGGAGACCCTCACCGCGGCCGGGACGGGGCCGTACCCGATGCTGAACCGTTCGGCGGCGAACACCTTCACGCCCCGCTCCCGAGCCCGAAGCTCGAAAGCTTGGCCGGTCCAGGGCGGCGGGAGTTTCAGCCACAGAAAGTAGCTGGATTCCTGGGTGGTCACATCCAGGCCGGCCAGAAGTTCGGCCGCGATTCGCTGCCGCTTTCCGGCTTCCGCTCTTTTGGCCGCCAAGACTCGGTCGGCCGTACCGTCTTCAATCCAACCGGCGATCAACGCAACATTGAGCGGCGGCGTCATCCAGATCGTATTGAGCACCGCCTGGCCCAGCGTTTTGTTAAGGGCCGGCGGAGCGGTCAGGAACGCCACGCGGAGACCGGCGGCCAACACTTTGGATAGACCGGCGATGAACAGGCCCCGTTCCGGAACCCGGGTGGTCACGGGTTCCAGGCGGCTGGGGGACGTAAGGCTGTACGCGTCATCCTCGATCAAAAGAAGGTCATGCCGCCGGACCAGCTCGGCGATGGCCTCACGCCGATCCTCGCCCAAAGTGATCGTGGTGGGGTTGTGAACGGCGGGCATCAGATAAAGGCCCTTGATCGCTTCCCGGCGGCAGGCCGCGTCCAATTCCTCCGGGATCATCCCATGGGCGTCCAGGGCGATGGGGACCAAGCGGAGCCCCAGCATGGCGGCCAGGGTTTTCATCCCCGGATAGGTCAGGCCATCGGCCGCCAACCGGTCCCCCGGCTTGAACAGGCCAGTAAAAATGGCGGTCAAGGCGTGCTGAGCTCCGGCCATGATCAGAATATCGTCCGCTGAAACGTTCAGGCCTAAACGGGCCGCCCACAAGGCTCCGATCCGTCGGTGATCGGCATGGCCCCTGGGGTCGCTATAGGTCAGGAACGATTCCAGCCGGCCGCGCTCGGTCAGACGGCGAAAGGCGAGGGATAGGTCCGGTTCCAGATGATACAAGGGCCATGACAGCCCCATTTCCAGACCGTTTATCGGTGGAGCCCCCACGCACACGGTGTGGGAGGCGATCAACGCATCCGACACCACGAAGGTCCCCCGGCCCACCGTTCCGGCCACCAGCCCTATGTTTTCCGCCTCCCGATACCCCCGGGTGACGGTGCTGACATTCCATCCCAAACGGTCCGCCAGTTCCCGATGGGTAGGCAGGCGCTCACCCGGCCGGAGTTCACCCCGACCGATGGCCTGTTGGATGGCCTGGGCCAGCGCCTTATACGCAGGCTCGGCGGCTTTTTGTATGGTTGGCGTCCATATTGTCATGCATACAATATATCGCTTGACGGCATACAATGTCAATTTTATGTTTGGTTCAACCACACAATATGCGGCACGGGTCGAACCCGAGACCGGGTGGGGGCCGTGTTTTGAACATGGCGCCGAAAACCGGTACAGCCAGGGGGGCGATGGAATGAAGGACAATCACCCGACGGGCCTTCAAAAGGAAATGTTTGACCAGCTTCGGGACAAACGCCTGTTCGATCAGGCCCAGGCGTACGCCTACGACTATCTGGACAAAGTTTTGGATCGGAACGTTTTTCCCACCGAAGAAGCGATTGGGGCGTTGAAGGTATTCGACGAGCCCCTGCCCGAAGCGCCGGGGGATCCGGGCCGCCTACTCCAACTATTGCACGAGTACGGTTCGCCGGCCACGGCGGCGCAAGGCGGCGGGCGGTATTTCGGGTTCGTGAACGGCGGGGCGGCGCCGGCCGCCCTGGCGGTTCGGTGGCTGGCGGATGTGTGGGATCAGAACGCGGCCATGTATCTGATGTCGCCGGTGGCATCCCGCCTGGAAAGCGTGTGCGAAAAGTGGATCGTGGACCTGCTTGGCTTGCCGGCGTCCACCGCCGCGGGTGTCGTCGGTGGAACGTCCCTGGCCACCTTATGTGGTCTGGCGGCCGGGCGCAATGAGCTGTTGCGGCGCCTGGGGTGGGACGTCCAGACCCAGGGTCTGTTCGGGGCGCCGAATCTCCGCGTCATTTTGGGCGAGCAGGCCCATGCATCGGTGTTCAAGGCGCTTGGGCTCCTGGGTTTCGGCCGGTCCCAGGTGGAGTTCGTCCCGGCGGACGGCCAAGGCCGGATGATCTGCAGCCGAATGCCAACCGTGGACGGCCGCTGCCTGGTGGTCGTTCAGGCCGGGCACGTGAGCACCGGGGCTTTCGACCCCATCGGTGAAATCGCCGCTTTGGCCCGGGAAGGGGGAGCCTGGGTGCATGTGGACGGTGCGTTCGGCCTTTGGGCGGCCGCGTCGAAAAACAGACGACACCTTGCGGCCGGCCTGGACCAGGCGGATTCCTGGTCCGTGGACGCGCATAAAACTCTGAACGCGCCGTATGACTGCGGCTTGGTGCTCTGCCGGGATCGCGAAACCCTCCGGGCCGCCTTGCGGATAGCCGCGTCGTACCTGCCTGGGGATGAAAACCGGGACGGCATGCAGTACACGCCCGAAATGTCCCGGCGAGCCCGCGCCGTTGAGCTATGGGCTACCTTGAAATCATTGGGAAAAAGCGGCGTTCAGGATTTGGTGGACCGCCTTTGCCGCCATGCCGGAAATTTGGCCGCCGGGCTCCGTGCGAACGGTTTTAACGTCCTTAACGAGGTGGTCTTCAATCAGGTTTTGGCGGCCGGCGACGGGCCGGACCAGACGCGGGCGATCCTGGATTATATCCAGAAATCCGGGGAATGCTGGTGCGGAGGAACGATCTGGAAGGGCGCCCCGGCCATCCGGATCAGCGTGTGCTCCTGGGCCACCACCGAAGCCGACGTGGAACGCACCCTGTCGACGTTTGTCAAGGCCCGGGAGCGGGCGGAAGCTCGGCCAAAAAACCGATAAAGAGAACGGCGAATAAAGAACGAATTCGAATGCGTTGGAAATATCAACCCATTGGATTCATTCCTTATCAGCGGACAGCTGATCGCGGACGGCCGTCCGATTCGGGATAGTTCCCGGTCGTCTTCCGAAAATGGCCGCCCCAATCATGGTGAAGGAGGCGAAACATGAAAACCATCGGCCTGATCGGCGGTATGAGCTGGGAATCGTCCCTCCTATATTACCGCCTGATCAACGAATTGGTGAAAGAACGACTCGGCGGGCTCCATTCGGCTCGCTCGCTGATGTATTCGGTGGATTTTGACGACATTGAAAAGATGCAGGCCGAAAACCGCTGGGCCGAAGCCGGCGCCGCTTTGGCCCAAGCCGCTCGAAATCTGGAACGCGGGGGAGCGGATTTTGTTGTTTTGTGCACAAACACCATGCACAAAACCGCCCCGGATATCATCGCTCAAACGAGCATCCCTTTTCTTCATATCGCCGACGCCACCGCCGCCCGAATCGTGTCCAGCGGCATCAAAACGGTGGGACTTTTGGGTACGAAATTCACCATGGAAGAAGAGTTTTATAAGGGCCGGCTGGAAGATGGGTATGGGCTGGAGGTCTTGATCCCCAACGCCGGGGAGCGGGACCGGGTCCACCAGGTCATTTACCAGGAGCTTTGTCAAGGCCAAATCCGGCGGGAATCCCGGGCCGCCTACGCGGACATCATGGCCGGCTTGGTCGCGAGCGGAGCCCAAGGAATCATCCTCGGCTGCACCGAAATCGGGTTGTTGGTTGGGTCAAGCGACGCGGCGGTTCCGCTCTTCGACACCACCCAAATCCACGCCGAAGCGGCGGTGGA
>JAGVGV010000220.1 GCA_020056895.1 Deltaproteobacteria bacterium | reverse complement strand
GGGGATGGCGGGTTTGGACCGGTGCTGGGTGAGCGGCATGAGCCGCTCGCCCTTGCCCCCGGCCATGATCAGGGCGAGAACGTTTTTCATGGGCTACCCGGGTGAAGGCCGCCAGGGACCGGGATCAATCCCGGCTGGCGGCGAAAATGCGAAGGATCATCAGGAACAGGTTGATGAAGTCCAGGTACAGGGCCAACGCCCCCACCACGGCGGACTTGGTGGCCATGTCCTCGCCCTCGAAACCCTCCTGGGCCAGGTACCTCAGCCGCTGGGTGTCGTACGCCGTCAGTCCGGTGAAAATCAGCACCCCGGCGTAGGTGATCATCCAGTCCAGCATCCGGCTGCTCACGAAAATGTTCACCACGGTGGCCAGGATGATCCCCCACAGGCCCATGATCAGAAAACCACCCCATGAGGCCAGGGACCGTTTGGTCACGTACCCATAAAAACTCATGCCCGCGAACACACCGGCGGAAACCATGAAGGCCGAGAAGATCACCGAATGGGCATACACGATGAAAATGGACGACAGCGTCAGACCGTTCAGCGCCGAATAGGCCAGAAAGATGGTGGACGCGGCGCCCACCGAAAGTTGCTGCACCCGGCTGGCCAATATCCAAACCAGGGCCAGTTCGCCGATGATCAATCCGATCAGGAGGAACGGCGACCCGAAGATCAGGCCGGAAATGGACGGGCTGGACGCCACCAGCCAGGCCACTCCGCCGGTCAGGGCCAGGCCGGCCACCATCCAGTTGTACACGCTTCGGAAAAAAGCCTTTTCCTGCGCCAGGACCGCGTCCTGGGAATAGGCATACCCGGGAACCATTTTGTCCTCCTTCAAAGAGTCCTCCCTGGGGGGGGAGGGCTGAAATCCAACCGGGAACGTCTTCCGGGGTCCGGGATCATCCCGGGAGCTTTCGCCCCGGAACGCCGTCGCTCTAAAGATAACCCGTCCGGGCTTAAAATCAATGGCCTGGAGTCCACGTCAGTGTCCGGACCGGTTCCGGGCCGCCTTGAGTTCGGCCCAGCGGCTTAAAAAGCCGGCTACGCCTCCGCCTTGGGAAGGCATGGCCTCGATCCGTTCGATTTTCATCTTCTGGCCGGCGGGGCTGGAGGCGGCCGTCCGGAGGCATTCCTTCACGTGGCCGCAGGGCCGGCAACCGTCGCTGACCTCGCGAAAGCCGTCCGCGCCCATGGGGAATACGGTCTCCATCCGTCCGAAACAACCGGGCCGAGGGCCCTCTGGCTTTTCCATTGGCGTTTCCATGACATCCCCGAGTATACCCGGTTGGTCGGGAAAAGGCAAAGGGTTCCGGGGGTGAGGGGCCCGAGCGGTTCGGCGGATTCGTGTGAAACAGGCCGAAATGAAGGGGAAAAGCCGAAGGAGGGGGAGGGCGAAGGTTTCCGAAACGGGGGGCCGAAACGGAAAAACGCGCTCGATCACCCTTTGGTCCGAAAACCTTGGGTGGCTGAGCGCGTCTTTTAGAGCCAGGGGTGAACCGGGGCGGCCATTACCGGCCGCCCCTTCCCATCATGGTCTTAGAACGCGGCTTCGGGAATGTCCAGAAGCGACGTGTCTTCGGTCTGCATCGCCATCTGACGGGCGAACACGCCCGGCAGGGTGTTGCGGCAGAAGTACTTGGCCGCCGCGATCTTGCCCGTGTAATACAAGCCGTCGCTGGACGCCGGATCCACTTCGGCCAGCTTTTTCCGGGCGATCAGGGCCTGGTCCAACAGACAGCGGGCGATTTCCACTTCGGCCATGGTGTCCAGGAACCGGGTGGTGGTGGTGGGGATCAGCCGCATCCGGCCGTCCTGGAAGTACGACATGTACTTCATGGCGAATTCGCCGGCCACGCCCACGGCTTTGAACAGCCGCTTGAAATCGGCCGCCAGTTCCGGGTCTTCCTTGTACGTATTGGTCATGTCCATGATGCCCTGAATCCAGGACTGGAAAACCTTGCCGCCGTCCAGGCCCAGTTTCCGGCCCACCAGGTCCAGGGACTGGATGTACGCCGTGCCTTCCCAGATGGAGATGATCTTGCAGTCCCGGGCATACTGTTCCACCGGAAATTCGCTGCAGTACCCCACGCCGCCCAGAATCTGGATGGCGTCGCGGATCAGGGTGTACGTATAGTCCGCGGTATACGCTTTCAGCACCGGCAACAGAAGGTCGGACATGTGGTCGGCCTTTTTCCGCTGAGCCTCGTCCGGATCCCGGTGCGCCACGTCCATCAAAAAGAGAATCTTGCCCAGGAAGGCCCGGAGCCCTTCCGTGCCGCTTTTCAGGTTCATCAGCATCCGGCGGATGTCTTCATGCTGGATGATAGGCACCCGTTCGGCGTTACGGTTGGTGAACGGAGGACCCTGAACCCGTTCCTTGGCGTAGAGGCGGGCGGTGTCGTACGCGGCCGCGGCCAATCCCAGGGACTGAACGGCGCAGCCCAGCCGGGCTTCGTTCATCAACTGGAACATCTTGGCCATGCCCGTGTGGGGATCGCCCAGCAGAATACCCCGGCACTTGCCGTTTTCACCGAAGTTCAGGGTGGCGGTGGAGGACCCGTGGATGCCCATTTTCTCTTCGATGCCTTCGCAGAACATATCGTTGAGTTCGCCCACGGAGCCATCGGGATTCACCCAGAACTTGGGCACGATAAAAAGGCTGATGCCCTTGGTGCCCAGCGGAGCGCCTTCGATCCGGGCCAGAACCAAGTGGATGATGTTTTCGGTCAGGTCGTGCTCGCCGCTGGTGATGAACCGTTTGACGCCTTCGATCTTGTACACCCTGGGGTCGGCCGATTCCGGGTCCTTGACCGCCTTGGACCGGAGGTATCCCACGTCGGACCCGGCATCGGGTTCGGTCAGGCACATGGTGCCGCCCCAGGCGCCGGTGTACATTTTCTCCACGAACAGGGCCTTGTCTTCTTCGGCGCCGTACGCTTCAATCACGCGGCCCGCGCCCACGGCCAAGCCGGGGAAGGTGCCAAAGGCCATGTTGGCGCTGTTGGTGGCTTCGGAAATCAGCCCCCCCACGCACACCGGCAACCCCTGGCCGCCGAACTCGGGGCTGGCCGTCATGGCGATCCAGCCGTTTTCGGCCATGGTTTTCCAGCAGTTCTTGAAGGACGGAGGCGTAGTCACGGCCTTGTCGGCCCATTTGCAACCGATCCGGTCGCCATCCTGCATGGCCGGTCCAAGAACTTCGCGGCAAAGCTTGAACGCCTCGTCCACGATCATCCCGAAGTCTTCCTTGGAGAAATCCTTGTAGGCGTCGTAGGTGAGAAGACGGTCCAGGTCGTACTGTTCAAAAAGGATGAATTTGACGTCCCGGTCGTCCCGTTTGAAATGATTGATGCCCATGGTTCACCCCGTGTACGTATTGTTTGGAGGCGGCCGGCGCCGGTCCGCCCGATGAATGACCATTCATTCATAGTAGTACCAGACCCAACCACCCCTGTCAAGCGCTTTCTCCTTTTTCCTTGTACCTGCTCCGGCTCGCGGGACGGACCGGGGTTCCTTATTCCTCGGCTTTCCTCTCTGGCCGATCCCGAAGAGCATGGTATGATTGGTTCTGGGGAATCCCGGGGGGCGTCTCCCCTAACCACCCGCGAAGAGGAGGATCGTCATGAACCCAAGGGCTCGTTTCGTGATCGGCCGTGTTGTTCCGGTTTTCCTGTTTTTCCTGGTGACGCTGGGAAGTTCGCCGGCGTTGGCATTGGAGGTTGGCGTCGCCGACTTCGAAGCCGTCACCGGCATCCAGCCCGCCGGCGATCTCGGCCAACTGGCCATGGCCGCCACTCTCAAAGGATCGGTGGTGGATCCCGAAAAGGTCAAGGCGCTCGGGTACAAGGGGCAGCTGAAAGCCGGGGACGAAGTGGAAATATTCCGTCAATCCAACACGTCGGTTACACTTTCCTTCCCCAAATCGAACAATCCGTTCCCCGTGATCGTAAACATCAAGGAATTCAAGTAGACCTCATTCCGGGACGACGTAAGGATTCGGGCGGAACCTCCGGCCTGGGGAAGGCTTCGGTCTCGGGCGCCACGGTTTCAGGACGATAGGAAGGACATGAATTTGGCTGAAAAATCAATCAATTTCGAAATTCGCCTGATCCGGGGCGATGAGGAAATCCAGGCCTGCGCTCAGTGGATGGCTTCGACCGAGCCTTGGAGTCTTTTCGGCATTACCGAAGAAATGGCCCGGAGCCGGATCAGCGACCCGCCTCGGGAATGCTGGGTGGCCGAAATGGACGGCCAGCTGGCGGGGTTTACGGTTCTGAGGATGGATGGCCCCTTCGCCGGATACATCCAAACCCTTTTGGTAGCGCCTTCCTGGCGGAGCCGCGGTCTGGGCCGGAAGCTTTTAGCTCAGGCCGAAGAACGGATTTTTCGCGACTGGCCCAATGTGTTCATGTGCGTCACGTCGTTCAACCGTGAGGCCGCCCGGCTGTATGCCCGGCTGGGGTACGAAGTGGTGGGGGCGCTGTCCGACTACATCGTCCGGGGGCACGACGAAATTCTGCTGAGGAAATCCCGGGAGCCGTTGAGGGATTTCTGGAGGAAACGGGCTTGAGGTCGTAAAAACCAATTTGGGGTGTCGGTGAAGCATGGATGATTCCATGGGCGGCGCTTTGGAGGCCAAACCGCCTTCACACCCCTTGAACCTTGAAGATGGAGAAAGCGGTGGAGTTCCCAAGCCGGAGTTTGGAAACCAGCATAATAGATGGTTTGGCTTAGCCGATTCACCACCATGAGGAATGGAAAGGCTTGGCGGTTATGTTCGGTGAAGAAAAAAAAATGCGGGAAATCTCCGACGATGAATTGAAGAAAATCCTCGCCGAACACAAAAAATGGATTGAATCCAATAGAGAGGAAGGCGGACCCGCGGACCTTTCCGATACCAACCTAAGGGGGCGAAAACTCAAAGGAGCCAACCTCAGCCATGGAAACCTCCTGGGCGCCGACCTCAGCCTCGTCCAACTCCAGGGCGCCGATCTCCTCTTTACCCACCTTGAAGGCGCGAATATCGAGGGCGCCAATCTTGAGGGCGCCAACCTCAGTGGCGCCTTCCTCACGGGCGCTAACCTTAGGCACGCCCAACTTGCGGGCGCCTACCTCATGGCCGCCCACCTCGATCATGCGGACCTCAGCCATGCCCATCTTGCGGGCGCGATCCTCATGCGAGTCAATCTTCAGGGGGCAATACTTGAATACACAAGGCTCCAGGGCGCGGACCTCATAGACGCCAAGCTTCAGGGCGCCAAACTTTTGGGCGCCCACCTCCAGGGCACGAACCTCCTGGGGGCAACCATGCAAAATGCGAATCTCATCGAAGTCGATCTCCAAGGCGGATACCTCCGGTACGCCAACCTTCAGGGCGTCAGTCTCATTCGCGCCAACCTCACCGGCGCCGACTTTCGATCGGCCAATCTTGATGGCGCCAACGTGACTGATGTCATGTTCGACGGCTCGAAAAAATACAAGGGACTCAACGTGGATGGTTCCCACGGCGCCGATTTTTTCAAGCATGGCGCCAGGGACCAAGCCTGGCTGGAACAATACAAGGCGAAGAGGAACACTTTATGGAAATGCATCGTGGACGATTTTTCCAATATTTCATCGGATTATGGCCAAAGCGTTTCCCGGTGGATCATTTGGGCGGTTTTTTTGATTCTCATTTACGCGAATCTGTTTTTTTTCATGGGGAAAGACCATTTCCACTTCTCTGAACATATCAAAGCCATTCCTCCTTCGGAAGGAAGCTTTTCCATTGCTCTTTATTTCAGTGTGGTCACCTTTTCTACGCTGGGCTTTGGAGACATCACCGCCATCACCCTTGGAGGCGCTTGGGTAATCATCACGGAAGTACTGCTTGGCTACATCATGCTGGGGGGGCTCATATCGATTTTTGTAAGCCTGATTGCCCACCGGCGGTAAAATCACGAATCCATGGCCGGCCAGCTTGATCCTGCCCGCTCCCCGTCCATTGGCGGCCGATCTTCCGGCCTGGGTCTTCGATGCTTTTTTTCCAATTCAAGGGTAATTGAGGATAAGAACGAATTCCGGCTTCGGCGTCAGTCCACCGCCGAGGGACAAAGCTCCTTGAGCGGGCAGCGTCCGCATTGAGGTTTCCGGGCCGCGCAGATCTGGCGGCCGTGCTGGATAAGCTGCAGGGAGAACCGGTCCCACCGTTCCCGTGGGATCAGGTCCATCAGGTCGAATTCGATCTTGACCGGATCGTCCTGGGCGGTCAGGCCCAACCGCCGGGAGAGCCGATGGACGTGGGTATCCACCGTGATGCCCGGAACGCCGAAGGCCGTGGCCAGAACCACGTTGGCCGTTTTCCGGCCCACGCCGGGCAGCCGGACCAGTTCTTCCTGAGTCCTAGGCACGTCGCCGCCATGGTCCCGAACCAGGGCCGCGCCCAGGTTTTTAAGGGATTTGGCCTTGTTGCGGAAAAAACCGGTGGGCCGGACGTCGGCTTCCAGGGTTTCCGGGTCGGCCTGAGCGTAGTCGCCGGCGGTCCGGTATTTGGCGAACAGGCTTTTCGTCACCTGGTTCACTCGTTCATCGGTGCATTGCGCCGAAAGGATGGTGGCCGCCAGGAGTTCGAGCGGGTTGGCGTGATCCAGGGCGCACCGGGGATCGGGATACGATTGGTCCAGTACGGCGATAATCTTTTGGATGTCCGCGGCCGTTCGCGCCGGATTCCCCGCCATGGTTCCGCCTATTTCTTCCGGTCCACCACGTCGTAGTGGGAAAACTGCATGGTAAAGGTGCCCCGGCCCTGGGTGGCGGATCGGAGCGCGGTGGAATAGCCGAACATTTCGGACAAGGGGACCAAGCCGGAAACCACCTTGACCATCTTGCGGCCGGTGATGTTTTCCACCTTGCCCTGCCGGGACCCCAGATCGCCGATCACTTCGCCCGTGAATTCATCGGGGACGATGACTTCCACGGCCATCATGGGTTCGAGAATGATCGGTCCGCCGGACTGCAATCCTTCCCTGAAAGCCTGGCTGGCGGCCACTCGGAAGTCCGGTTCGGTGGAGACGCCTTCCCTTTGCGTCGCGGCTTCGAGCACCACCAGCACGTCCAGCACCGGATACCCCAAAATCGCGCCGCTTTGGGACCCTTCCTGGACCGCTTTTTCAATGGCGGAGGTGAACAGCGGTGGCAGGTCTTCTTCCGACAGGCGGTTGACGTACCGGAAGCCTTCGCCCCGTTTGAGCGGCTTAAGCCGAAGCGTGACTTCGGCGAACCGGGGCGTGCCGCCCAGTTCCCGGTCGAACCGGCCCACGACCAGGGCTTCACGGGCAATGGATTCCCGAAAAACCACCTGAGGTTTGCCCACGTTGAGGGCTACTCCGAATTCACGTCCCAGCCGGTGGACCAGTACGTCCAAGTGGAGTTCCCCCATGCCGGAAATGATGGTCTGGCCGGTATCCTCGTCCACCCGGTACCGGAAAGTGGGGTCCTCTTCGGCCAGCCGGCCCAGGGCCACGTCCACTTTTTCCAGGTCGGATGATACCTTGGGCTCCACGGCCACGTTGATGACCGGCTCGTATTCCTCGATCCGTTCGAGCACCACCGCGTGGTCCGAATCGCACAGGGTGTCGCCGGTGGTTACTGATTTGAGGCCGATGACGGCCACCAGATCGCCGGCCAGAGCCTCTTCGATCCGTTCCCGCTTGTTCGAATGCATCCTGAGAATCCGGGCGATTTTTTCCTTTTGGCCGGTGCGGGAATTGTACACATCCTGGCCCACGGCCAGCCGGCCCGAATACATGCGGACATACGCCAGCTTCCGGCCCTGGTCCATCACCACCTTGAAGCAGATGGCGCCCAAGGGGGCTTTTTCCTTGGGGAACAGCTCGACCTTGTCTTCGGACCCGGGCTTGCGACCCACGGCCGGCGGCACATCGAGGGGCGAAGGCAAAAACTGGACAATGCCGTCCAGAAGCAGTTGGACGCCCCGGTTCCTCAGGGCCGCGCCGCAAAACACCGGCACACCCTTGAGATCAATGGTCGCCTGGCGGATGGCGGCCGAAAGCCGGTCCACGGAAATGTCCTCTTCGTTGAGGTACGCTTCCATGATGGCGTCGTCGGTTTCGGCCGCGGCTTCCACCAGCCGGATTCGAGCGTCCTGGGCGGCTTCCGTCATTTCGGCCGGAATATCGATCTCGGCCATCCGGGCGCCCAGGCTTTCGTCATCCCATTCGTGGGCCTTCATCCGGATCAGGTCCACCACGCCCCGGAACTTTTCTTCGGCGCCCCAAGGAATCTGAGTAACCAGAGGCCGGGCGCCCAGGCGGTCGATCATCATTCGGATGGTGTTGTCGAAATCCGCGCCGATGCGATCCATCTTGTTG
>JAGVGV010000473.1 GCA_020056895.1 Deltaproteobacteria bacterium | reverse complement strand
TTCCTTCAAAATCGAGTACAGCGAGGTTGTTTTGCCGCTGCCGGTGGGGCCCGTGGACAGGATCATGCCGTGGGGCTTGTAGATCATGGGCTGCAGCCGGGCCATATCGTCGGCCGACATGCCCAGCCCATCCAGCGAATACATGCCCAGGCTCATGTTCAACAGCCGCATGACCACGTTTTCGCCGTAAATGGTAGGCAGGGTCGAAACGCGGACGTTGATTTCATTGCTGCCCATGTTCACGGTGAACCGGCCGTCCTGAGGCAGCCGCGAGATGGCGATATCGAGGTTGCTCAATATTTTGAGCCGCGAAACAATGGGCAGAAACATGGACCGGGGGGGCGACGGTACGGCCTGGAGCTTGCCGTCCACACGGAATCGGACGCTCACGTAGTCTTTTTCGGGGGAAAAATGAATGTCGCTGGCGCCTTCGCGCACGGCCTGGGACAGGATGGAATTGACCAGCCGGACCACCGGGGCCTGTTCCGCCAGGCCGGCCAGGCTGCTGACTTCCACGTCCTCGATACCCGGCATGCCGGTATCGGCTTCCTCTTCGACGTTGACCTGCATCTCCTCCATGTCTTCCAGGATGCCGTCGAAGGTGGTGTATTTACCGTAAATGGCTCCAAACAGGCTGTTGAACTGCTGCTCGGTGGCGATAACCGGTTCCACTTCGCAGTTGGTGGTGTCTTCCACCAGGTCCAGGGTGTCCAGGTCCAGGGGATCGACCATGGCCACGGTGACCAGGGACCCTTTTTTCCGGAGCGGAATCACCTGGGATTTCTGGGCCATATCCGCGGGAATCACTCGGGCCAGGTCCATTTCCACCGGGTATTCACTGGGCTGGTATTTGGGAACCTTGATCTGCCGGCTGATGGTATCGACGATGTCGCCTTCGTTCACCACGCCGTGGCGGACCAGGTATTGGCCCAGCTTCAGCTTGGCCCGACGGGCTTCCGCCAGAGCCTGAGTCAGCCGATCCTGGGTGAGCAGGTCGGCTTCCACCAGCATTTCTCCCAGCCTTTTTCGAACCTTCAACGCCTGACCTCGATCCGGTGATTCGTCATCCGTTCCCGGCTGAACGCCCCCAAGGACCCGCCCGGGTTCATGACCCCTCGGCGGGCCGTTCCTTTAAAACATAGGGCGTGATGAAGATGAGGATTTCGTCGAAACTTCTCGACTTGGAATCGGCCTTGAACAGGTAGCCGAGCAGTGGAATATCCTTAAGCCCGGGGATGCCGGCATCCTCATCGACTTCGTTTTCCACGTTCAGGCCTCCGATGACGGTCGTCTCACCATCCCGAAGCACCACTTCCGTTTTGGCGTTCTTGGTGATCAGCGTCGGGTTGCCTTGAACCGAATTGGTGAAATCCACTTCATCCTTTTGGGTTTGAATATTCAGCTTCAACACTTCTTTATCGACCACGCTGGGCTTGACGGTCAACTTCAGCACCGCCTTTTTATAATTCACCACCACGCGGCCGTTCTCATCCACGGTTTGGTACGGCACTTCCCGACCGCTTTCGATGGACGCTTCCCGCTGGTCCATGGTGGTAATGGACGGACTGGACAGAATATGGAGGACGCCATCGGACTGCAAGGCGGTAAGCTGGGCCGCCAGCATGTTTTCGCCCACGCCGCCGCCGATCATGTACCCCAGCGTCATGCCCGTGGGAAGCGCGGCGGTCGTGTCGGCCAAGTTGGATGTAAAGGCCGGAAAATTGATCCCCCAGTTCGAGGTGGGGGCGACGCCGACCCCTTGAGTGGTACCCGTCGTGCCCGAGGAGTTCACTCCGGGGTAGATCCATTGGCCCTTGTCGCCATACAACCCGCCCCACTGGATGCCCAATTGCCGGGCGGTGGTTTTATTGGCTTCCACGATGTGGGCTTCGATCAATATCTGAGGCGTGGGCCGGTCCAGGGCTTCGATCAACGGCAACAGCCGCTGGATTTCGGTCCGGGTGCTCTGGATGATGAGGGCGTTGTTGTGTTCGTCCACCAGCACCGTGCCGGCCAGGGCTTCGGCCTTTTTCGCGGCTTCGGGCGACGGGGTCGCGGCGCCCGGCTGTTTGACCGCCGTTGTGGGCTCCTCGGCCGCCGCCACGTTGCTCGACAGGATTTTCTGCAGGTTGTCCTTCAGCTTGGCCGCGTCGGCGAAATCGATGGGGACGATAACGGTTTCGATCTCTTTCCTGACTTTTTGTTCCTGATCCGCGGCGGACATCACCCGGATGATGTCCCCTTCCCATTCATAGGCCAGCCCCTGAGTCTTCAAAATACCGGTAAACACCTGGTTCCAGGGTACGTTTTTTACGTCCACCGAGACCGTGCCGGTCACGGCCTCGTTGATAATGATATTCTGGTCCACGGCCTTGGCCACGGCCCGAAGGACCATGCTCACGTCCAGTTCCCTCAGCTTCACGGTGACCCGGCGGGTAGGCAGAGGCCGAACTTTTTCGGCCAGGAGTTCCGCTCGTTTTTCGGCGCCCAGTTTCCGGCGGAGCGTGTCATCGTCGTATTTTTTCCGGGTGGGGGTGTATCCCTTGGACCGTTCGGCCCGAGCCCGCCAGTTCTCGAAAAAGGGATCTTCCGAGATTTTCTTTCGGTTACCGGAGCATCCGGCGCCCAAAAGTCCGGCCACAAGGACCAGGACGGCCCCGATCCCCACCATCCGCATGAGGGTTCGCTGGGTCATAGGTCTATTCGCTCTCTTCCATGGGCAAAACCAGCCGGTCGGTACTGCCCTCCCGCCCGATCACCGCCTGCGTGGGGGTGATGAGTTGAACCACGTATCCGCCGGGGACGTCCAGAAGGTCGCCCACTTCGTACTCCACGCCGTTGATCACGGCCAGGGCCGTATCCCCCGAGGCCAGGTATCCCGTGTACGCCAAGCCGGTGGCCAGCGGGGCCTGCGACCCCTTGGCTCTGAGTTCTTCGTCCTTTTTACGCTGATCGTCGAAATAGGCCGCCTGAGCCCGATCCAGAAACGGATCGCCCTTGAACGGTTCCCGAGCCCGGTCGATGATGTACTTGACGTCGGTCTGGCCGATTTTTGGTTCGGTTTTCATGCCCGCCGAAACTTCGGTGATAAACGTGGCCAAGGTGGACGATTGCTGCCGCTGGATCGCCGTGGGACCCGGCTTTTTGCGGCCGAAAAAAATCAGGTCCACCGCGCCGTAAAGCAGCGACAGAACCATCAGGCCGACAATGATTTTTTCACGCTTGGACATGCTGGCTC
>JAGVGV010000503.1 GCA_020056895.1 Deltaproteobacteria bacterium | reverse complement strand
GAAGCCGTCCAAAAGATGACGCCCGCACTGTTCGGCGACAAGGAAGGCTCCCACGCCACGCCCGGGGAACTTTCCGTGGTGTTTCACGCGCACCCGGAAACCATCCGGACCGCCCCGGATTTGCCTCCGGCCGCGCCGTCGGCCGATCTGTACGGCGCCAAAGACTTCCGGCGCCGGTACCCCGACGGCCGAATAGGGTCCGATCCCTCCCTGGCCCGAGCGGATATCGGAGCCCGTCTGGCCGAAGCCGCATCCGACGACCTGGCCCGGATCTATACCCGGTTCCTTGCGGAACGGTGACGAGTCTGGCATAGTTAGGCAGGGGATCGTGTAGTTATTCGGGCTAATACTCTTTCATGCGAGGCCGAACCATGACTCAAGCCCTGGCGATCGATCATATCTGCATCGCGGTCCGCGATCTGGCCGCCGCCCGGAAAGTGTATGAGGAACGGCTGGGCCTGGGGCCCGTTCACGAATACGTGGCCGAAAGCGAAAAAATCCGCGTGGCGCGTTATTACGTGGGCGAGGTGGCCCTCGAATTGATGGAATCCACCTCCCCCGATGGCGACGTGGCCCGTTTCATAGAAAAAAAAGGGGAAGGCGTCTTTTTAATTTCGTACCGGGTGCCGGATGTTCAGGCCGCCCTGGGAGAATACCACCAGCGGGGCGAAAAGACCATTGACCAGCGGCCCAGGGAATTGATGGGCAACCGGTACGCTTTCATTCATCCTCCCAAGGATATGGCCGGGGTGCTGACTGAGATCATCGAAGGCGATTTCCGGCCGGAAAAAAAGGATTAATGGATGGAATATCCCCTCAACCGGGGCGCGGACGACGGAAGGCAGGGATGACGGCGGATCGGGCGGAAAAGGAACGGGAACGGCTGCACGTGCTGGAGGAACGGATCCGGGGCGTACTGGACGAACAACGTTCGTACCGCTTTTCACCTCAAATGGATTCGGTCTCCCGGGCCTACCTGGACCTTTCGCTCGAAATCGAGGACGTGGGCGATCTGGGCCGGCTGGCCGTGCTGGTTCCCCGCGTGGTCCAGGGTTGGCACACGGCCCTGTACCTGGCCGAAGGCGATGGGGAACTCAGGCTGGCCGCCGCCACCCTGGATGACTTTTTGGGCCGTATGAGCGCCGGGGAACGGATCACCGTGGCGCCCTTGGAAAACACCACCCGGGAAGAAGGCCAATACCTGATCCCGCTTCTGCCTCGGGCGGCCGATCCATCTTCCCCCGCCGGGGCGCCGGTTCTGGGTATGTTGGTACTGTACCCGGAACAAGCCCTGGGCGCGGGCGATCTGTTTTTCATGCGCAAATACGCCAATCTGGTCTCCCTTTCCCTGGCCCGGGGACGGCTGGCGCAGAAAAACCGGCAACACATCTTGTTCATTCGCAAACTGGTGGCCGATATCGGGCACAACGTGATCGTGCCTAACATTTTTTTCAAGGTCTATCTAAGGCGCCTGGCCGGCAAGGTGGACCGGATGGCTCAGATCCGGGAACGGATGGCCGCAATGGAAAAGGCTCCGCCCCAGGTTCTCCCCCAGACCATCCGGGACCTTCGGGCCGAACTGACCAATGTGAACGAAGGCATTCTGGAGGAATTCGAAAACATCCAGAAGCATTACATCAGCACCAGTTTGTACCTGGAAACGCTTCTGAGGCAGAGCCATTTCGAGCAAGGCCGGTACGTGTTGCAGAAAAAGCCCTGCAATTTCAGGCGCGATATCATCAATCCCCAGATCGAACGGTTTTTGCCTCGGCTGAAAGAGCGGGAGATCGAGATCGACCTTTCCGCCGGCGGCGTGCCGGACGAATATTTCGAAGCCGTGGTGGACGTGGGGTTGATTTCCCAGGTGTACGCCAACCTGATTTCCAACGCGGTCAAATACACTCGGGCCATAAGTTCCAACGGCCGAATCCGCAAGTTCATCGCCTACGGCATGGAACTGATTCCCGGCGCCTTTGGCATGGACCTGGACGGCGTGAAACTCAACCTTTTCTCCACCGGCCCGCCGCTGAAAATGGACGACGTGAGCCGGATCTTCGAGGAAGGGTACCGAGGCGGGAACGTGGAAACGGAGCGAGGCACCGGCCACGGCCTTTTCTTCGTCCGCGAAGTGGTGGAACTTCACGGCGGCCGGGTGGGATATGAACCCACGGAAATGGGCAATAATTTTTATTTCATTTTACCGAAATAAAAGCCAATACGGCCGCCGCCCTTACCGCCTGCCATCCCCCCCAACGCTTCCCCTAGGACGATTCCCTCGCCGCCTGGGAACCGGCGCTAAACCATGCAAGAGTATCCGCTATTTGATCCAATCCCCCCGGACGAATGCCCGGGGGCCAATCCTAACGCCTCGGGTGGAAGTTTTTTCCGGTTGCGTCATGGTTGGCGGCTTGATTCCTACCATCGCCATCCTTATCGCACGGAAAATCCGAGACGGGAGCAACGGCCGGCCTGCTTATTTCCGACTGAGGAATTCCCCGGGAGTCAAACGGCTTTCCAATCGGTAATGGGTTTGTTAGGATAGGAGCCCTTAACGGAGGGCAAGGAACAAATGGACGGTTCTATTACAGAATGGGAATTTACCGCCAACGTTGCCAGTTGGATCAATGAACAGCTGAGCGCAAACCCCGCTCTACCGTTTTCGGAAGCCAAGTGCGAGCAACGAAGTTCGGGCTCGACCAAGCGCCGGGACTTGACCCTTTTGGATCAAAACGGCAAGGCGGTCCTAACCGGTGAGGTGAAGTTACCCTACCAGAAGGATGGCGCTAGCCCATACGTCGAGGCAGTAGTCCTGGACGCCAGGCGGAAAGCCCAAGCCGCTGGGGTCAGTTTCTTTTTCACCTGGAACGTGAACGAGTGTGTTCTTTGGGAAACGTTCCCTCCGGAAACCGCGCGTAAAGATCGAAATTACAAAATCTGGGACGTAACGAGGGTGCTCAAGCCCAGCCACTTGGAATCGCCTGGCGCCACCCACGCCATAAAAAGCTGGCTTTCACTTTTCCTTGAGGATGTTACCGGCATTCTCCTCGGAACCGCCGCCCTTGGGGTTTTATCCCCCGACGAGAAATTTATAGAACTACTTGAATCATCATTAAAAATGCCAATATACGGCACGATGGAGGAATTGGAAAAAAGATACCAGGACACTCGGTTCAGAAGTGAATTGGACCGGTGG
>JAGVGV010000015.1 GCA_020056895.1 Deltaproteobacteria bacterium | reverse complement strand
CTTCCGATCTGTCTCGTTTTCGGTTCGATCTTGTCGTTTCAATCCAGGGCGGCCATGGCCTTGGGTTAACCGCCGAAGAAAAAGGCCGGCAGCCAGGTGGCCAAGGCCGGGAAAACCGCCAGAATAATCAACCCCAGAACCTGAAGACCCACGAAGGGCATGATGCCTTTATATACGTGCATCATGGAATACTCCGGCGGCGCCACGCCCTTGAAGTAAAACAGGGCATACCCGAAGGGTGGAGTCAAAAACGATGTCTGGAGGTTGACGCACATCATCATGCTGAACCAAAGCGGATTGAAATCGAGCGCGGAGGCGATCGGCATGAAAATGGGCACGGTGACCAGCAGAATGGCGGCCCAGTCGATGAACATGCCCAGAATGAAAATGATGAACATCATGATGCCCAAGGCCGCCCAGCGGTTCAGCCCGCTGCCGATGAACAGATCGGCCACCACGTCCCCGCCGCCCATGCTCAGAAAGACCGTTGAAAAGAAAGTTCCGCCTATGAAAAGCATCATGACCATGGACGTGGTGCGAAGAGTGGCCACGCTGGCCTTGCGGATCACCGGCCAGGTGATGGCCCGGTTGAACAGCGCCAAAAGGAAGGCGCCCAAGGCCCCCATGCCGGCCGCTTCCGTGGCCGTGGCCACGCCCGCCAGAATGGTTCCCATGACCATTAAAATCAACCCCAGGGGCGGCAGAAGCGATTTCAAGGTCATGCCCCACTTTTGGGAGGAGGTGTACCGGCTGGCTTCCTCGCGGCTGATGGGCGGACCCAGGCGCGGATTGAGGTTGCAGCGGACCACGATGTACAGAAAATAAAGACCGGACAAGAGCAGGCCCGGGAAAATGGCTCCGGCGAACAGATTGCCCACCGAGGTTTCCTTGAGACCGGTCAGGCCGGAATAGACCACCATCATGATGCTGGGCGGAATGAGAATCCCCAACGTGCCGGACGCGCAGATGATCCCGCTGGTCATCTCTTTCTGGTACCCTTTGTTGGTCAGGGCCGGGGCGGCCAATAAGCCCATGGCCACCACCGAAGCGCCAATGATCCCTGTGGTGGCGGCGAACACCGTGCAGACCACCACCACGGACAGTCCTAACCCGCCTTTGATCCCGCCCAAAACCACGTGGAGCGATTCGAAAAGGGCGTCGGCCACCTTGGATTGGTCCAATAATTGAGCCATGAAAATGAACAGGGGGATCGCCACCAGGGTGTAGTTGTTCATCAATCCCCAAACGTTGTTGGCGAACAGGTCGAACAGGCCGGGGATGTTGAAGCCGTTGTCGATCAGGCCGAACAAGGTGGCCACGCCGGCCAGAGTGAACGCCAGTTCATGCCCCAGAGTAATGGTCAGGATCAAGGCGGCGAACATCGCCACCGTTAATAATTCCAGGCTCATCTTCGTTTTACCTCCGGGCCGGCTCGGACGCTTTTTCGGGATGAAGGGAACGGACCGCCTTGATGAGCGTGGACATTCCCTGGATCAAAAGAAGGCTGAAACAAAGGGCCATGATCAGCTTCACGGGCCAGATGGCCGGAGCCCAACTGGTGGAATTGAGTTCGCGCTGCGCCGTGGAGGTGATGGCGTATTTCCAGGCCCAGACGGTCATGCAGGAGAAAACCGGCAGAAAAATGACCCCGTTGGTCACGATGTTGAAAATGGCTTGAGCCTTGGGTTTCATCCGCGCGGTGAAGATATCCACCTTAACGTGGCCGTCCGTCACGGACGTGTACGCCAGGCCGAGCATGAAATGCGCGCCGTACAGAAAAGTGGTGGCCTCGAAACCCCAAATCGTCGGCGAATCGAAGACATACCGCAGAATCACTTCATAGAGGACGACGAAGCACAAAGGGAGAATGAGCAACGCGCTCCATTCGCCTCCTTTTCGATTGACCCCATCGATCCATATACTGGTTTTTTCCAGCATCGAAACACCTCGCCCTTCACGAACGGTCTGGCTTGAGGGCTCTTTGCCCGTTTTTTTCCGGACAAAGAGCCTCGATTTGAACGCCGCCTTGGTTACTGATTCATTTTTCCGGAAATGTAGTCTTCGTACGACCAGGGGGCCAGGTTCTTGCGGGCGTCCCGCCAGGCGGTGAATTCCTTCAGGAACGCTTCCTGGGAATCCATGATCTTCTTCACGTCCGGGAATTGACTTTTCAGGCTTTCCACGTACGCCTGAGTGGTTTTGCGGAATTCGATCAGGGTTTCCTTGTCCATCTGGACGATTTCGACCTTCTTGGCGATCAGGTTGATGGCTTCGGCGTTGAGGGAATTGATCCAGTTGACCGACCAGAGCTGGGTTTCCCTGGCGCAGATGTCGATGATCTGCTTGAGGTCTTCAGGCAGCGCGTTGTACGCGTCCTTGTTGAAAAAAACGGCGCATTGGCTGGCCGGCTGATGCACGCCGGGTTCGATGACGAATTTGCTGATTTCATCGAAGCCCATGGGGTAGTTCATGGCCGGAGCGGAAAACTCGGCGGCGTCGATCACGCCTCGTTCCAGAGCCAGATAGACTTCGCCGCCGGGCAGCGGGCTGACCGAAGCGCCCAGCTTGTTGAGGATGTCCATGTACCAACCCACGGTCCGCACGCGAAGCCCCTTGAAATCCTCCATTTTGGTGGCGCGTTTGTTGGAAAACAGCCCCATGTCCTGGCCGGTCTGTCCGCAGGGCAGGGCCACCAGGTTGTACCGGCCGTACAGTTCCTGCATCATCTCCAGGCCGCCTTTTTCATACAGCCAGATGTTGTAGCCTTCGGGATCCAGGCCGAAGGGAACGTCGGCCAGCGGCACGAACGCTTCGTTCTTGCCCTTCCAGTATCCGGGCCAGTCGTGGCCGGCCTGAGCCGAACCCTGGCTGACGGCGTCGAAAGACTGCATGGCCGGAACCAATTCGCCGGCGGAAAAGGGCTTGATGTCCAGCCGGCCGGCCGAAGCCAGCCGCACGCTGTCGCAGAAATGCACGGCAACGTCGTAAAACAGGAGCCCTTT
>JAGVGV010000296.1 GCA_020056895.1 Deltaproteobacteria bacterium | reverse complement strand
CGGATCATGGCCCAGTCCGGTTTCTGGGAAAACACCACCCAGGCCCAGGAAGTCTCGCGGGAACGGACTCAGGTGGCCGGCCGATTGGCGGCCTGGAACGACCTGGAGGGTGAACGGGAAGAGATCGACCTTCTTTTGGATATGGCCCTGGAAGAGGCGGACGAGGAAACCGGCGCGGAAGTTCAGGCCCGGATCACCGCTTTGACCCGGCGGTTGGACCTGTTTGAAGTGGAACGGATGCTTTCCGGCTCCCACGACATGAGCAACGCCATTGTGGACATTCACGCCGGGGCGGGCGGCACCGAGGCTCAGGACTGGGCCGAAATGCTGCTCCGGATGTACATGCGCTGGGCGGATCGGAACCACTTTGAAAGCAAAATCGTGGACCTTCTGGAAGGGGATGAAGCCGGCATCAAGAGCGTGACCTTCACCATTACCGGACCGTACGCCTTCGGCCTTTTACGCCCCGAAATCGGCATCCACCGGCTGGTCCGGATTTCCCCCTTCGACGCCAGCAACCGGCGGCACACCTCCTTCGCCAGCCTGTTCGCCCTGCCGGAAGTAACCGACGACATCGTCATCGACATTCAGGAAAAAGACCTGAGGGTGGATACGTACCGGGCCAGCGGGGCCGGCGGCCAGCACGTGAACAAAACCTCGAGCGCGGTCCGGCTGACTCATTTGCCCACCGGCATCGTGGTCCAGTGTCAGGACGAAAAAAGCCAGCACCGCAACAAGGACCTGGCCATGAAGGTCCTGAGAGCCCGGCTTTATGATCTGGAACAGCGGAAAAAAGCGGAAGAAATGAAAAAAATCCACGATTCCAAAAAGGACATCGCCTGGGGCAGCCAGATCCGGTCCTATGTTCTCCACCCCTACCGTTTGGTCAAGGACCACCGGACCGGCGTGGAAATGGGCAACGTGGACGCCGTGCTGGACGGCGACCTGGAATCCTTCATCCGGGCCTATCTCCTGGGCGCCCTCAGCCAAAACCCCTGACGATCCCCCGGAGCCCGGCCGGCGGCTCCGGTGGGAAGCCGCCCGACGGGGTTTCACAAGGTATCGAGATAGGGGCGATGGGTGCATCGCCCCTACTCCATTTTGGCCCGGTATTTAAACCGTCACTTGGGCCCGGAGGCTTTTTGCCTCGGTTTTGGGCATGGCCTGCTGGGCTTCGGGCTGAGACACCACCTGATTCCAGGCATCGCACAGAGACCCCAGCATGCCGATCACGTCGTCGATGTGCGTGGCGTCCTTGCGGATTTTCCCCTGAATCAGGTGTTCGGACCAGAACAGATACAGTTTCCTCAGGTTGACGGCGATCTCTCCGCCTTCGGAGATGTTGAGGGACTGGTTCAGTTCGCCGATGATGTCCAAGGCCCGGTTGATGTTGTTGGACTTGCCGGGGACGTCCCCCGCCTCGTGGCACTCCCGGGCCTGACGCAGGAACTTCATGGCACCCTCGTAGAGCAGCACGATCAGCCGTCCTTTGTCCACCGTGGTCACTTTGGTCTGGGTGTATTGTTTCTGTCCGTACGCGTTCATGACGTCTCCCCGCCTTCCAGCTTCACTTTTTCATCCATTCGGGTCTCCGGCCGGGCCGGAGCCGGAAAAAAGGTTAAAGGTTGGCCGTTTTGAACGGCTTTTTTTATTTTTCCACGCCGGGCAGGTTGGCAAGTTGGGATTCCAGGTAGTTGGATTGGCCCGAAAGCTGGCCGAGCAACGTTTCCAACCGGGCGAATTTCTCTTCCAGCCGCGATTTGACCAGGGCGATCCGCTTTTCCTCGCGGGCGATCTTGGTGTCGATATCCGCGATGATGTTGTTGTAGTTCTTCGTCAAAACCTTGGCGATACCGGTCGTGTCATTGGTCAGGGCATCCAGCTTCTGATACACCCGGCTGGCCGCGCCTTCGCTGGCTCCGCCTTCATGATCCGGGTCCGCGACGAAAAGCCGGGCCACGCCTTCCAAATCCTTGTTCAAGGCTTCGTTCAGCGCGGTGGCGTCCACCATCCACTCGCCGTCCAAATCCGGATTGGTCTTGATGCCGATCTGGGAAAGATGGGTGAAGGTATCTTCGTCGGCCTTCAGGCCCGGAATAGAACTGAACATGATGTCGTTGAGGGTGTTGCGCACGATGTCGTACGTGTAGTTACCGATCATGACTCCGGATTTCTTGGTTTCCGAGTCGTATGCCATTGCGTCCTTGATGTAATCCTGAACGAAATTGATGGACTGTACGAACTGATCGACCTTGGATTTGATGGTCGTGGTATCGTTGCTGACGGAAACCGTGGACTCGCCCACGTCTTTCAACTCGATCACCACTCCGCCGATCAGGTCGGAAACCGCGTTGGTCATCCGTTGCACGTATTTGTATTCCGTGCTGGGATATCCATCCAGCTTGACCATGGCGTCGGTGGCATCCTGGGCGGTTTCGAATTTTCCTACGACGCTGAAGTGGTTGAGACCCGTCAAAGCCGGCGACAACGTGGCGGGGTCCACGATCTCGATGGTGTGCGCCGCGCCGGTATCCTTGCCGGTCAGGACCAAGTGATACGAAGCCGACGTGCCCTGGCCGTCGTTGATGATCGATGCCGTTACACCTCGGTTGTTTTCATCATTGTTGATGGCGTTGACCAGCCCCTGAAGGGTGGTTCCCGGGTCCACCGCCACTTGGGTCAACACGCCTTCGTACCGGTAGGCGAAATAGCCCGTATCAATGCCGTCGTGCACCGCCGATATCAGGTCCGAAAAGCCCGAATGCACTTCCTTTTCGGCCTGAGCCAATCCTTTTTCCTGGGCCTTTTGGTAAACGGGAGAAAAGGCATCGATGGTAAAGGACTCCGTGCGGGCGATCTCGCCGGCCGAAAACTTCACCTTTACCCCTTGGAAAATTTCATATTCCTTGGTCGCGGTCCAATCCGAGGCCGCCACGGTAAAGTTGCCCGAATTACCATCGGCGTCCGCCCAATGGATTTTTATATCGTCCACCCCAAGGGTGCCGGTCTTTTCCGCGGCCAGGGTGAACGTTTTGTTGGTGGACCCCGTGTAGGTTCCGGTCGAGGCGGGGTCGGAAGAACTGAACAGCCAGGTCTTGAGCCAAACCGCGTCCACGGAGTTCTGGTCCATACTTAGATCCGTGGGGTCCGAAACACTGATGGCTTCGCTGGGGCCGCCTGAAGGCACCGCCGCCGTCAGGATCAGGCGCTTATAAAGAGTACCGGCCGCGGGGGTATCCCTGGTTTTGTCGTTGATCGTATATACATCCCCGAGAATCGGGCCGCCCGCCCGGGCGTTGTCGGCCGTTTTGATCTT
>JAGVGV010000367.1 GCA_020056895.1 Deltaproteobacteria bacterium | reverse complement strand
TGCTCCGCTCCATCGACGGCGTGGGTGAGATCAGCGCCATTTTCGGCCGGGTCACGGCGGTTTTGGGCTGATCCCCCTTGGGGGGCCCGCCGGCGGTCGAGGGGGATGGCTCCCCAACCCGCCGGTCCATAAGGTCCAGAACGGAGCCGCGCTCGATGGCCGAGTTTGAAAATCGGCTGACGACGGAGAACGGCTCCGGACCCCAGGACCGCCCTGGAATCGGGAAGCAACGAGGATCGATCATGAAAGTTAGAGCCTCAGTGAAGAAAATGTGCATGAACTGCAAGATCATCCGGCGCCATGGGCGGGTCCGGGTCATCTGCGTCAACCCGAAGCACAAGCAGCGGCAAGGTTAGGACGAGGAGAACGAAAGATGCCAAGAATCGCGGGCATTGATCTTCCCCGGAACAAGCGCGTTGAGATCGCGCTGACGTACATCTACGGCATCGGCCGTCCCAGCGCGCACAAGATCCTGACCGACGCCGGCGTGGATTTCGGGACCAGGGCGGATGATCTGACCGATGACGAAGTGAGCCGGATCCGGAGAGTCATCGACGCCGATTTAAAGGTGGAAGGCGACCTTCGGCGGGACATCACCATGAACATCAAACGGCTCATGGACCTGGGCTGCTACCGGGGTCTGAGGCACCGGCGGGGACTGCCGGTCCATGGCCAACGCACCCATACCAACGCCCGGACCCGGAAGGGCCCTCGGCGCAGCGTCGTGGGCAAGAAAAAGAAATAGTCCTTCGGGGGAATCGATATGGTCAAGGCAGCCAAGCGCGGCCGCAAAAAGAAGGAACGGAAGAATATTCCGGTGGGCGTGGCCCACATCCAGTCCACGTTCAACAATACCATCGTCACCATCACCGACCCGAAGGGCAACACGGTTTCGTGGTCCAGCGCCGGGACCCAGGGCTTCAAGGGGTCGCGCAAGTCCACGCCGTACGCGGCCCAGGTGGCGGCGGAAGACGCGGCCCGGAAGGCGATCGAGCACGGCATGCGGACCGTTGAAGTCTACGTCAAAGGGCCCGGGGCCGGTCGCGAAGCGGCCTTAAGGGCGCTTCAGACCGCGGGATTCCAGGTTTCGCTGATCCGGGACGTCACGCCCATTCCGCATAATGGCTGCCGCCCTCCGAAGCGTCGGCGCGTTTAACATCCCAAGGGAGGGTCCGAATTGGCCAGATATTCAGGCGCCGTATGCCGCATTTGCCGGCGTGAAAATGCCCGTTTGTACCTGAAGGGCGACCGTTGCTACAGCGACAAATGCTCCTTCGAACGCCGGAGCTATCCCCCGGGCCAGCACGGCCAGCGGCGCACCAAGATTTCGGATTACGGCCATCAGCTCCGCGAGAAGCAGAAGGTCAAGCGGTTGTACGGCCTTTTGGAAAAGCAGTTCCGGTCGTACGTGGAAAAGGCGGAAGGCCAGAAGGGCATCACCGGCACCAACCTCCTGGTTCTGCTGGAACGGCGCCTGGACAATATCGTATATCGTCTCGGCTTCGCGGCTTCCCGTAACCAGGCCCGGCAGCTCGTGCTTCACAATCATTTCCGGGTCAATGGACAAAAGGTCAATATCCCGTCCTTTCTCGTCAAGTTGGGCGACACCGTCACCCTGAAGGAGAAAAGCCGGACCAAGGCCGTGATCCTGGAGTCCCTGGAAACCGTGGCCCGACGGGGTGTGCCCGGCTGGCTGGAACTGGACAAGGACCAGTTCACCGGCTCGATCAAGGCCTACCCCCAGCGGGAAGACCTGACCATGCCCATTCAGGAACAGCTGATCGTCGAGCTGTATTCCCGGTAGTGGTTCGGCCGGCCTGGTTTCCCTGTCCTCGAACCAAGGAGAGGCCATGCATCGGAATTGGAAAGAATTGATCAAGCCCAAAAAAGTCGAAGTCGAGGAGGACGGGGGCAAGTTCCACGGCAAGTTCACCTGCGAGCCCCTGGAACGCGGCTTCGGCATGACCATCGGGAATGCCTTGCGCCGGGTCCTTTTGTCCTCCCTTCAGGGCGCGGCCATCACCACGGTCAAGATCGAGGGCGTACTGCATGAACTGACCACGATCCCCGGGGTGGTGGAGGATGTTTCGGACATCATCCTGAACCTCAAGGAAGTCCGGCTGAAACTCCACGGAGATCCGCCTAGGACCGTCCGCGTGGATGCCTCGGGGGAACGGGTGGTTCGGGCCGGCGACATCATCACCGACGGCATGGTGGAGGTCCTTAATCCGGACCATCATATCGCCACCTTGTCCAAGGATGGGGTGTTCAAGGCCGAAATGACGGTCAAGCTGGGCAAGGGATACGTACCGGCCGAACGGAACCAGAACGAGGCTCAGGTGATTGGGGTCATCCCCATCGACGCCATCTTTTCGCCCATTCGAAAAGTAAATTACGTCGTGACCAACGCCCGGGTAGGCCAGCGAACCGACTACGACAAGCTCGCCCTCGAAGTCTGGACCGACGGCAGCGTGCATCCTCAGGACGCCATCGCCCTGGCCGCGAAAATCCTCAAGGACCAACTCACCATCTTCATCAACTTCGAAGAAGGCGATGAGGAAATGGGGCAGGATCCCGAGGAGCGGCAGGAGGCTCGGCTTAACGATAACCTTTTCCGGAGCGTGGACGAGCTTGAACTTTCAGTCCGGTCCTCCAACTGCCTCAAGAACGCCAACATTCACCTGATTGGCGAACTGGTGCAGAAGACCGAAGCCGAAATGCTCAAGACGAAGAACTTCGGCCGGAAGTCCCTGAACGAAATCAAGGAAATCTTGAGCGAAATGGGGCTTTCCCTGGGCATGAAGATCGACAACTGGCCGCCGCGCGAAGAAATCATGAAGAATAAGGAACAGCCGTCATGAGACACCGTAAAGCTGGCGTCAAACTGGGACGAAACACCAGTCACCGTCGCGCCATGTTGCGCAATATGGTCACCAGCCTCTTCGAGCACGAGCGGATCGTGACCACCGACACCAAGGCCAAAGTCGTCGGGCCCATGGCCGAGAAATTGATCACTCTGGCCAAACGGGGTGACCTTCACGCCATTCGGCAGGCATTGACGCTCCTTCAGAGCAAGGAGGTCGCCCGGAAGCTCTTTGGCGAGATCAAGGAACGGTACCTGAACCGGACCGGCGGTTACACCAGCATCGTGAAGCTGGGACCCCGCCGGGGTGATGCCGCCGAAATGGCCGTCATCGAACTGATCAAGCCCGAAGACTGGGAAAAAGCCAAGAAAAAGGTGGCCAAGAAAAAGACCGCCAAGAAGAAGCCCGAGACCAAGGCGCCCAAGGCGGCTTCGGGCAAGGCCGAAGACAAGCCGGCCCCGGTGAAAGCCGAGGAAAAACCGGCTCCGGCGGCGAAAGCCGAGGAAACTCCGGCCCCCGCCCCCGAAGCAGCCGCTCCGGCGGTCGAAGCCCCAGCGCCCGAAGCGGAAGCGTCCGCCGCTCCCGAAGCCTCCACCGAGCCCAAGGAAGGCGAATAAGCCTTACCCTTCCGACGCGGATTATGAAAAATGAAAACGGACCCCGCAAAGGGTCCGTTTTATTTTTAGCCCGGATTATTCGCGAAGGACCATGACGATGGCGTGCAAATTCATACCATGATGCAATCCAAGAGGGATGATCCCCCGCAATCGGGTGTTCCCCTGCGGGGGCGCTGCTCGCCGCGTCCTTGGGCAGGGCCGGCTCTGCCCCTACGGTGGGCGTCCGCCTTTCATAGCACCCATTGGACCGCAATCAGGTATCTGGGGGCGGGCGGCGGCCCAGGCCAAATCGTTC
>JAGVGV010000407.1 GCA_020056895.1 Deltaproteobacteria bacterium | reverse complement strand
AGAGCGCCGGCGACTCGGGCTTCGTCCCGGCCGACCCGAAGGTCCTTCAGGCGGCGGACCTGGGATTCCCGAACGGCGGTGTTGTCCACTTCCAGAATGTCGATCGCCTGTTCCGAATCGGGCCGGTATTTGTTCAGGCCCACGATGGTTTCCTTGCCCGAATCAATGTGCGCCTGCCGCCGGGCCGATGCCTCCTCGATGCGCATCTTCGGGACGCCCGTGGCGATGGCCTTGGCCATCCCGCCCAAGGATTCGATCTCCTGGATGTGATCCCAGGCCCGTTCCATGATCCGGGCGGTCAGGGCTTCCAGGTAGTACGACCCGGCCCAGGGGTCCACCACTTTGCAGATCATGGTTTCTTCCTGCAGGTGGATCTGGGTGTTGCGGGCGATGCGGGCGGAAAAGTCCGTGGGCAGGGCCAGAGCCTCGTCCAGGGAATTGGTGTGGAGGGACTGGGTGTGGCCCAGAGCCGCGGCCATGGCCTCGATATGCGTTCGGGCCACGTTGTTGAAGGGGTCCTGCTCGGTCAGGCTCCACCCGGACGTTTGGGAATGAGTCCTCAAGGCCAGGCTTTTGGGGCTTTTGGGGTTGAAGGTTTTCATCATTTTGGCCCAGAGCACCCGGCCGGCCCTCAGTTTGGCCACTTCCATGAAATAGTTGGTCCCTTCGCCCCAGAAGAACGACAGCCGGGGGGCGAAATCATCCACCTTCATCCCGGCCCGGACTCCGGTGCGGACGTATTCCAACCCATCGGCCAAGGTATAGCCCAGTTCAATGTCGGCCGTGGCCCCGGCTTCCTGCATGTGGTACCCGGAAATGCTGATGCTGTTGAACTTGGGCATGTTCCGGCTGGTAAAGGCGAAAATGTCGGCGATGATGCGCATGCTGGGTTCGGGCGGGTAGATGTAGGTGTTGCGGACCATGTATTCCTTGAGGATGTCGTTCTGGATGGTCCCGCCCAATTGTTCGGGTTTCACGCCCTGCTCCTCGGCGGCCACGATATAAAAGGCCATGATGGGCAGCACGGCGCCGTTCATGGTCATGGATACGGTCATCTTGTCCAGGGGGATGCCGTCGAACAGGATGTTCATGTCCAGAATGGAATCCACGGCCACGCCGGCCTTGCCCACGTCGCCCACGACTCGGTTGTGATCGGAATCGTAGCCCCGATGAGTGGCCAGGTCAAAAGCGATGGACAAACCCTTCTGACCGGCGGCCAAGGCCCGGCGGTAAAAGGCGTTGCTGGCTTCGGCCGTGGAAAAGCCTGCGTACTGGCGCACCGTCCAGGGCCGGGTGACGTACATGGTGGGGTACGGCCCCCTCAAGAAAGGCGGGATCCCGGCCAGGTAGTAGAAATGTTCCAGGTCCTTTGTGTCTTCGGCGGTGTACAGGGCTTTCACCGGGATCCGTTCATGCGTCATCCGTTCCAGATCGATGGCTTGGTCGGCGGTTTGTTTCAGCCGTTCGGCCCAGTCGGAAAGGGACGGCCGAGGGCGGGGCCGGGTGTAGGGAATTTGAGTGAAATCCGGATACGGGCTCATGACGCCGACCCTCCTTGGCTGATCTTCTGGAACAGGGATAGCTTTTCCAGGCAGTTGGTCTGGATGAAGATGAAGTCGTCCAGGCCGGCTTCCTTGTACGCGGCTTCGAATTCGGCCGCCGGTTTCCCGGCCAGCACCACGTACAGGTCGGGCCGAACGGCCTTGACGGCTTGGCAAAAAGCGGGGACGATGTCGGGGTACGTGGCGTCCGTGGAACACAGGACCACGATCCGGGCGCCCGAAGCCAGGGCGGCCTTCGCGGCCGCATCCACGTCGGGGTACCCATCTCCGGCCACGACTTCGAAGCCGCCCACTTCGAAAAAGCCGGTGGAAAAATCGGCCCGGGGCTTGTGCTGGCTGGCCGGGCCCATGGTGGCCAGGAAAACGATCGGCCGGCGGCCGGTCTTTCCCAGGATGGCCTGGGCGTTGGCCCTAAGGTCTTCAAAGGGGCGGCTGGCCCGTTCGATGACCAAGGCTGAAGCCTCGACCGGTTCCCCTTGCCCCAGAGCCTTGGCCAGGTCTTCCAACCGCGCTCCGGCTTTGGCCGCCTGGATGGTCGCCGCCATCAGGCCTTCGGCCGCTTGCCCGGCCAGGGATTCCAGCGAGGACCGAGCGGTCCCGGCCTTTTCGCCGGCGGCTCGGGCGGCTTCGATCCGTTCGCTCCGCAAGTCCTCCCAGTCCGCGTCCGGCGAGGCCAGGGGTTTTTCCCCCAGGTGGGCATACAGGTTCACGCCCACCATCACGTCTTTCCGGATGGCCAGATTTTTCCTTCTTTTTTCCGCCATCTGGGCCAAAAGGGCCTGGGGCTTTCCGGCCAGAAGGGCCCGGGCCAGACCGCCGTCCTTTTCCACTGCCTGGAACACTCCCCAGGCTTCCCGGGCCACCTGGTCGGTGAGCGTTTCCACGTACCAGGCGCCGCCCGCGGGATCGATGGGATGGGTGAAATGGCATTCTTCCTGAAGGATGATCTGCAGGTTCCGGCTGACCCGGCGGGAAAAGTCATCGGCCGGCCGGACGGGATCGTCAAAGGGCGTCACGAAGAGACCGTCCACCAACCCCATGGCCCCGGCGAAGGCCTCGGTGGTGTTCCGCAACAGGTTCACCCAGGGGTCCAACGCCGCCTTGGTGAAGGCCGAAGTGCGAGCGAAAAGCTTCAGTTTTTGGCTTTCTTCGGAACCGCCGAAGGCTTCGATCAACGTGGTCCAAAGCAGCCGGGACGCCCTTAGCTTGGCGATTTCCATGAAAAAATGGCAGCCGATGGACATCTGCATGGCCACCCGGGGGGCGGCTTGGTCGATGGTCAGGCCCCGGTCGATCAGGGCGCGGATGTATTCGGCTCCAGCCGCCAACGCCAGCCCCAGTTCCTGAACCGCGCTGGCTCCGGCGTCGTGATACGGGCACCCGGACGCCAGAACCACGGCCAGCCCGGGCGCTTTTTCACCCGCCCACCGGCTGGCGGCGGCAAGTTAGATGTACAGGCTTTCAATGGAACAGGACAGGCGGCCTGACGCGGCCAGTTCGCCCAAGGGGTCGGCGGCCACGACGCCTTTGATGATGAAAGGAGAAAGCCCCTTTACTTGAAGCGATGCGGCCAGAAGGGACAGCAACGGCCCCACCGCCGGTCCGGCTTCCACGAACAGCGGCGTCCGGGCCAGATCGATGTCCGCCAGAGCTCGGGCCAGGTCGTCGGCCGTCACCACCGAAAGGCCTT
>JAGVGV010000721.1 GCA_020056895.1 Deltaproteobacteria bacterium | reverse complement strand
GGCAGTTCGCGGTCCCGGGCGGCGTCCATGATCGTTTGAGCCACGGCCGGAACCAGCATCTTGATTTTTAGCGCCGTGGTTTCTTTTTCCTTGGCCAGTTCTCGAATCCGTTCCAGGTCCATATCGATCAGCGCGGCCTGCTCCAGGGCCATCACTTCCGCCAAACGCTTGTACAGGCCTATGTGCTTGGCCAATATTTTCATCAATCGGTCGAAAAGGGCGTTCATGACGGATCACCTCCGGAACAGATTTCCGGAGTCTGGTTCCCGGTCCGGGGAAGGCCCGGATGGGAAACCTGTTCCGGGGATATCCGGCGTCCGGCCGCCAGGGCCGCCAATTCCTTGTCCTGGGCGGCCACGCCGTTGGGGTCTTCCCGGCTGAGCATCTGCTGAAACATGGTCCGGCCCAGGCCCATGCCCCGGCCTTGGGCCAGGCTCTGCGATACCTGCTGCTCGGCCATGCTTAGGTACACATCCCCGCCCGGAGTTTGGGGCATATACCCCCCGCTTTCCCGCATCGCCTTCATCAGGGTGTTGGTAAACAGCGATTCGAGATCGGCGCAGGCTTTTTTCATCTGTTTGAGCCGGGCCAGCTGCTCTTCCGGAGTCTTTTGGGAAACCCGCGACTGGGAGGCCGTAATAATGTCGTGGCTGGTCATTACATGATCTCCAATTCGGCGTGAAGAGCTCCGGCCGCCTTGATGGCCTGGAAAATCATGATCAGGTCCCGGGGGGTGGCGCCGATGGCGTTGAGCGCCTTGACCACATCGTTGATGGTGGCGGCGGATTCGATGACCATGAGCTGGTCCGCGCCTTCCTGCACCTGGATGTCGGTCTGGGGGGTGACCACGGTCTGGGCGCCCTGGGGGGCCAGAGGCCCGGGCTGGCTGACGGCCGCCCCTTCCCGAATCTGAATGGACAGGTTGCCGTGAGCCACCGCCACGGTGGAGAGCCGCACGTTTTCGCCCACCACCACCGTGCCGGTCCGTTCATCGATGATCACTTTGGCCACGCCGTCCGGCTCCACGCTAAGGTTTTCCAGTTCGGCCACCATGACCGCCAGGTTTTCGCGGTAGTTGCCCGGCACGTTGAAGTGGACGGTGCTGGCGTCCACGGGCCGGGCGGCCGAAGCGGGCATCCGGTCGCTGATGAGTTTGGCCATGCGGGCGGCGGTGGTGAAATCGGGCTGGTGGAGTTTGATGGTCATGTCTTCCTTGCCCTGCCACCGGATCGGCACTTCCCGCTCCACCGTGGCGCCCTGGACGATCCGGCCCACCGTGGGATGGTTTTTCTGGGCTCCGCCGGCCGCGCCGCTGACCGAAAAACCGCCAATGCTCACCGGCCCCTGGGACATGGCGTAAATCTGACTGTCCACCGCTTTCAGCGGCGTGGCCAGCAGAGTGCCGCCCTGAAGGCTCGATGCGTCGCCCAACGAGGAGACCAAGACGTCGATCCGGGTGCCGGGTTTGACGAAGGGCGGCAGGTCCGCCGTGACCATGACCGCCGCCACGTTTTTGACCCGAAGCTGGCCCGAAGGCAGGGTCACCCCCATCCGTTTCAGCATGTTGTTCAGGCTTTGGGTGGTGAAGGCGGCCCCGGTCTTGTCGCCCGTGCCGTTGAGGCCCACCACCAGCCCGTACCCGATGATCTGGTTGGGCCGGACGCCTTCAAAGGTGGCGATGTCCTTGATCCGGACCGCCCCGGCCGGGCTTGCCCCGCAAAGAAGAAGGGCGGCGCAAAGGATCATCAGAACGGCGGTTTTGGTCTGGGTGGAGGACATGTCTTGACCCCTTTTCGGCCTTATGCTCGGAGAATGGGACCCTTTAGAAGGGCCAGACCACGTCGACCAGACGGTTCAGCCAGCCTTTGCGCTGCTGCCGGCTGATGTCGCCTTCGCCGGTGTAATCGATCTTGGCGTCCGCGATGTACGAGGACTGGATGGTGTTGTCCGGCGAGATATCCTGAGGCCGGACCACGCCCTGGATGATGATGTACTGCTTTTCATTGTTGACCGTGATTTCCCGGCTGCCCCGGATCACCAGATCGCCGTTGGGCAGCACCTGGATCACTCGGGCGGAAATCTGGGCGGTCATGGTTTCGTTCCGGCTGGTCTTGCCCGTGCCCTTGAATTTGTTCTGGAAGGTGGCGCCCAACAGCGCGTCGCTTCGGGCGGTTTCGGGCAGCTTGGTATAGGCCATGAACGGCAGTTCGTTGAGGTTCTGTTCGAAACCCAAGAGGGCGGTGATGCCGGCGCTCAACGAATTGTCCCGATCGAGCTGGGTTTGGGCGTTTTTGCTGGCCTTGGAGGTTTCCACGATGTTGATGGTGATGATGTCGCCCACCCGGTTGGCCTTGACGTCGCCAAAGAGTTCCACCTGGCTGTCGTCGGTAAACAGCGATCCTTCAGTCCGCGTGGCCGGAGCGGGATACAGTTCCACAGGCGGGTTCCTGAGGGCCGCTTCGTGGTTGGCCGCCGGGCTGGGCTGACGGCCCACGGGGCTGCAGGAAATCATTACGGCGGCCAGGATCAACAAAACCGTCAAGGCGGCCAGGGCGTTCTTTTTCATCGTATCCTCCCTTGGTCCGGCTTTAATAACCGGGCCGGAAACCGTTAGAAATTCACCTGAACCGTGTCCGGGCCGATGATCCGGGCCACCAGGGTTTTCTTACTTTGGGTGTTCACCACGGGGATGTCCTGCCCCACCGCGCCGCCTCGTTTCGCCTGGCCCGTGGTGGTGACCTTCAACGGGCCGGACTGGGCCACGATGGTCACCATGGCGCCGGTTTTAACCACTTCCAGGGGAATGAAATCCCGGGACTGGACCGTATCGCCTTCCCGGATCTGAGTCCGGCAGACCAGGCCCAGGGCTTCTTTCGCGGACCGGAGGGTTCCCGGCCGGATCTGGTCCATTTTCACCATGGTTTCCACCAAGTCGCCGGGCTCGATCGGCTGGCCTTTTTCCAGCCGCCGGGCGGCCACCACGGCTGGAGCCGACATTTCCACCCGGCCCGAAGCCCGGATGATTCCGACCGCCGCCCCATCCACCAGCAAGTGTACGTTTATCCGGGGATACGCCGGGTTCGACCCGGGCAGAAGTTCCGGCCGGGTTTCCACCTGACCCACGGGCAGCTTGGGAATGGGGCCGGTCTTTAACCCCACCAGCCGCCAGTCGCCACTCATGTACGGTTCAATTCGGCGTAAATGGTCCAGAACCACCTGCTCCACCATATCCGGCTGGATCACCTGGTATTCCCGGGCCACGACCACGTTTTCGGGCACCCGCCATTCGGCCTGGTCCAGGGGCAGCCCGGTGGCGTACAGCCGTTCGGAAAGGAGGGCTCGGGTCAGAGTGGTTTTTTGCCCGGGCGCGGGCGATTCGGCCACCGCCACGCCGGCCAGGTCCCGTTTGAACTGGGTGTCGGGACCCTTGATTTCGGCGATATCGGCCAGAAGAACCGTTTGTCCCCGTACCAGAACCTTGGGCAGAATCTGGACCCGGACCCCGGCGGCCGGAGCCGAAGGAGCCGGAGCCGCCTGAGCCGCCGGGCCGGCCGGCTCGGTTTGGGCCAAAGCGGCCGAGGCCAGAGCCAGAACCAACCCGAGAGCCAAAAGGAGCATCCGGATTCTCATGGACCGCCTCCTTCCCTATCGCTTCAGGTTGTTGGTGATGGACAGCATTTCGTCCGAAGTCTGGATGGCCTTCGAGTTGATTTCGTACGCCCGCTGAGCCACGATCATCTGCACCATTTCCGTGACCACGTCCACGTTGCTCATTTCCAGAAAACCCTGGGCGATACTGCCGTACCCCTCTTCGCCGGGGTTCCCTTCCAGGGGGTCCCCCGAAGCGGCGGTGGGGAGAAAATAGTTTTTGCCCGTGGCGAACAGGCCGCTGGGATTCACGAACCGGACCAGTTGAATCCGGCCCGTGGCCAGTTCGTTGCCTTCCGAGTCCATGGCGCTGATGTTGCCGCCCGAATCGATGGCCAGTTCCACCGTTTCCTGCGGGACCGTGAATTCCGGGTCCAAGGGGTTGCCCAGATCGTCGACCACCGTGCCTTCGCTGTTGATCTTGAAAGCGCCGTGGCGGGTGTACCGGGCTTCGCCGTTGACCAGCACCCGGAAAAACCCGTCCCCTTCAATGGCCATGTCCAGGTCGCCGTCCGTTTTCACGTAATCGCCCTGGCTGAACATCTTGTGGATCGCTTCCACCCGGGTGCCCATGCCCACCTGGATGCCCACCGGAATCTGCTGGCCGCCGGCCGTTTCGGTCCCGGGGTACTGGTGGGTTTGATACAACAGGTCCTGGAATTCCGTCCGGCTCCGCTTGAACCCGGTGGTGTTCACGTTGGCCAGGTTGTTCGAGATCACCGAGAGGTTCGTTTGTTGGCCGGTCATGCCCGTGGCCGCCGTCCACAAAGAGCGCATCATGGGACCATTCCTCCGTCTTCTGAAAAAAAACCCAAAAGAAGCCTTGGCCTACAGCAGGCGGCCGACTTCGTTGATCGCTTTCTGGTCCGCTTCCTGGAAGGAAAGGACGATCTTCTGGAACACTTCGTAGGTCCGGAGCGTATCGATCAGGTGAACCGATTCCATGATCGGGTCCACGTTCGACATTTCCAAATACCCCTGGCTCACCGTGGTGGTTTCCGACGCCTGACCCTGAACGCCGGGAGCTTTGGGCGCGAAGTAGCCGTTGCCTTCCTTGGCCAGAACGTGGGGATCGGCGAATTCCACCAGGTCGAACCGCCCCACTTCCTGCCCGTCCGCCAGTATCCGGCCGTCTTCGGCGATGGCGATTTCTTTCACGTTTTCCGGCAATACCCCGGCGCCGACCACCGGACTGCCGTCCTGAGTCACGATTTCGCCCAGGGAATTGATCTTGAACGAACCGTTCCGGGTGTACCGAAGCCCCTTTTCCGTTTGAACCTGAAAAAACCCCGGACCGCTCAGGGCCACGTCCAGGTTCCCGCCCGTCTGCTGGAAAGCGCCCTGGGCGTGGTGGGTCTTGGACCCCTTGACGATGTACCCTTCAAATACCGGCATATCCTTTTTGAACCCTGGAGTTCCCACATTGGCCAGGTTGTTCGAAATGAGGTTCATCCGCGTTTCCTGAGCCAGGGTGCCCAGGTAGGTGTGGGACAGATGATAGGGATACGGTCCGACGAACATGGCCTGGTCACTCCCGAACGCCCAAGATGGGTTTTTCCTGCCCAGGGATAAGGCAAAGGGTGTGCCAAGGCGGACGGCGGCCCGGAAAAAGAATGAAATACAATGAATATCAGCTTGTTGTAAGATTGGCTGGAGCGGGGGCCGAGATGAACCTAGAGCGAAGTGGGAGAAACATTTGCCTAGCCGAAGGGAGGGGGTCGGCAGGAAACGACGGGCCGGTCCGAGGGAGTTCCCGTACCGAACCTATCGGCCGGCCTCGAGGAGGACTTGAAGATTATTTGAAGTTTTTTTAAGAAACGAAAAAGCCGCGTACGAATCAGCCGTCAACGATGGCGTCATACATTTGTTAGGCCCATGGGTACGAAGCGTCCGCTGGCCCAAACATTGCCGGTTCGGCGGATATCATCCCCGCTTCCCCAGATACTCCTGGTTCACCCAATAAATGAAGGCCAGGAGTTCGGCCACCACCAGATACACGTCCTCGGGAATATCCCGGCCCACATCCAGCCGGGAAAGAACCTGAACCAGGTCCGGATCATACCGGATGGGGATCCCATGCTCCAGAGCCAGCCGGATCAGTTCCTCGGCGGCTTCGCCTCGGCCCTTGGCGGTGAGGGTGGGCAACCCCCCTTTGGTGGGATCGTACGCCAGGGCCACGGCGTCCCGGCCGGTAATGAGGGGTTCTTCCGGGCCGGCCTCTTCGCGGCGGTCCTTTTCCGGACCGTTCGGTTGTTCCCCATGATTCTTCCCCGGCTGGGGGGTGGATTTTTTTAGGAAATCATCCATATCAGACCCGCCGGTCCACCCGGCCGGCCTCGGCGGCTTGGACGGGCTGGGCAAGGGTGTTCGGAAGGGGGGTGTCCGGAGGAAAGGCGGTGGTCTCCAGCCGGCGGATGGTGAAGCCCCGGTCACCGAGTTCATCCCGCAACCGGCCAAGGCCCCTTGCCACGGCTTCCCGGGGGCCGCCGGATTCGGTTTGAATCTGAGCCCAAACGTCCCGCCCCTTCAGGGTAACGTCGGCCAGCAGCCGCCCAAGGCCGGTCAAATCCAAAAGCAGCCGGACCCGGAACGGCCGGCCGGTTCCCTGATCCTTTTTTCCTCCCCCGGGTTCCACCAACAATTCGCCTCGGCCGGGGGCGCCGGGCCAGGGCAGGGGAAAGGGCAGGAACAGGCTTTGATCCCGGGTGAAGAGATCGTGGACCACGGCCTGAGTTTGCCCGATCAGATCAAAAAGCCGGGCTCCGCTTTCCATCCGGGGTTCCCAGGCCCGGTCGGCGGCCAGAGGGCTGGGGTCCGTTCGCTCCGACACCGCCATCAGCAGTTCGGCCAGAGTCCCGGAAGCCGGGGCTTCCCCCCGCAGGCCAAAGGCGGCCAAAAGCCGGGCCGGAAATTCCCGATCCGAAAGACCGGCCTTGGGCCCCAACCCCATCAGCAGGGAAAGAAGCGTCCGGGTCTGGGTCGGGTCCGGCAAGGCCGGGCCGGTTTCCAGCATGGTCGTCAGCCGGGCCACGGCCTGAGCCAACCCGCCGGGATCGTTTCGGAACAGGGCGGCGGCGCCGATCCGGGAGGCAGGTCCGGCGGCGGTCGAGGAAGGTTCCGGAACGGCTTCGTCGGCTTGGAAGGTCAACCGGGGCGAGGTGGCGGAAAGGGATAGTTTAAGCAATTTTCCCGGAGCGGGATCGGTTTGGGGGGTGGACGAAAGCACCGCCGCCCGGATCTCGGGACCGGCTTCCGATGTGGGATACCCCCGGAGCGGGGCCATGGCCTGGGACCGGTGGGTTTCCAAAAGCAACCGGAGCCGGACCAGGCCCTCCGGATCGGCCGGAGCCAGCACTCGGGCGGTGAGGGAAAAAGGTTTGCCGGCCGGAGCCGAGGCCGGTTCCGGGAGGGGAGGAGACAACGATTCCTTGGACGAGGTTCCTTCTTCCGGGCCGGGCGCCAAACCCAGGATCAACCGGGGATGGGTCTGAATCACCTGGAGCCGGTATTCCTTGCCCGCTTCCACGGATTCGGCCAGCATGGCCCACAAAACCCGGTCGGCCAGTTCGGCCCGGACCAGCCCCGGAAGGGGGGAATCGAGAACCCGGGCGGTGACGATCTGGCCCTTGGCGAGCAGGGTATCGCCGGTGGAGGTCCGCCCCGAGGGACCGAAGGGTTTCAGGATTTCCATGCCGGGGACCCCCTTGTTGGCCGCCGGCCCCGCCGCCCCGCCGGTATTGGGGGACATCTGGTTGATGTGGGGACGGAGCCTTTTCGGCTGGACGGCCCGCTCCGATCCCCCCTTGTTGGCCGCCGGCCCCGCCGGTTACCGCCGGGACTGGATGGCTTCGATGTACCCGTTCATGCCGGTGGCGATATCGGCCGCGTTGCCTTCATCCGTATCCAGGTGCATGGCCAGCCGGAACTGGGAGCTTACACGGATCAGAACGTCGCCGAAGATCACTTCGCGGGCTCCGGGGACGCGGACCCGGACGATGTCCTTATCTTTCAACCCCAGGCGGAAGGCATCTTCGGGCGTCATGTGAATGTGCCTCAGGGCGCAGATCACCCCTTCGTCAATGGTCACTTGGCCGTACGTGCCTTCCAAGGTCAAGCCGGGAGTGCCCCCGATGTCGCCCGATTCCCGAATGGGCGCTTCCACGCCGAGCTTGAACTGTTCGGTCAGGGCGATTTCCACCTGAGTTTTCGCTCGGGTGGGGCCCAAGACCCGAACCCCTTCCACGCGGCCTCGGGGGCCGATCAGGTTCACCCGTTCCTCGCAGGCGTACTGGCCGGGCTG
>JAGVGV010000494.1 GCA_020056895.1 Deltaproteobacteria bacterium | reverse complement strand
GTCCCTGTTCCAGGGGCATGGAGTGAGGCCTCGCGGGTGGTTGGTTCAGGCGTCTTTGAGGTCATGGGTTCAAGGAGGGCCGAATCATCCCGGAATCCATGAGTTTGATGCTCAGCATACAGGAGGGCTCCAATAAAAACAACGGGTTCGCGGAGAAGTCACGGTCCGGCTCAGGATAGCCCAACAGCGGAAAATTATTGAATTATTCAATGAACGCCGTCAATTCCTCGGACGACCATTGACAAACCGGGGCCGATTGGTCCATATGGTGGGGGCAACCTGGGATGTACCCCCAAGATCATGGATTTGGTTTTTACCGGCCAAACGACGGGGGAACACTTTTCTCCCATGAACCCAAAGGTTGCCGTTCATGTCCAGCGCCAACCCGATCCCGGCCCGGATCCACGCCGCCATCGATCTTGGTTCCAACACCGTCCGGCTGTTGGTGGCCGTCTTGAAGCCCCAGGGCCTCCAGAGGCTCCACGCGGCCCAGGAAACCACCCGGTTGGCCGAAGGGCTGATTCCCGGACGGCCCCTGGCGGCCCCGGCGGTGGATCGGACTTTGGCCGCTCTGGATCGGTACCGCGGGATCATCGCCGGGTATGGAGCGGAAAATTCGCTTCTAGGCGCGACCATGGCCGCCCGGCTGGCCTCGGACGGACCAGCCTTTTTGCACCGCATTCAACGGGAATTCGGATTCGAAACCCATCTTTTGACCGGTCCCGAGGAAGCCCGGACCACGGCCGCCGGCGTGCTGACCGTTTTAGCCCCTTTGCCGGACCGGGCCGTGATTTTCGATCTGGGCGGACGGAGCACGGAATTCGTCCAAACCCGGGGGATGGCGATGAATACGGCGGTCAGCCTGGCCTTGGGATCGGTCGGGCTGACCGAATCTTTTTTGCGCCACGATCCTCCAACGCCCGAGGAAATGGCCGCGCTTCGCCAGGATATCCGCCGGCGGCTGGACGAGGACCTGCCGCCATCGTTTTCTCCCGGCCCGGCGCTGGTGGGTACGGCCGGCACGGTGACCACCTTGGCGGCCATGCTTTTGTCGCTGACTGAATACGATCCGGACCGGATCAATAATTATCGCGCCTCCCGGGGGTCCCTCGAGGCGCTGTTCAAGGAACTCCAAACCCTCCCCCTGGCCGGCCGGAAACGGATGCCGGGGCTCCCCGAGGACCGGGCCGACATCATCGTGGCCGGAGCGGCGGTGGTCCTGGAGGTGTTGGATTGGTTTTCGGCCCAGCAACTGGTGGTATCGGACGCCGGCCTTTTGGAAGGCATCTGGCTGGCCGCCGCCGGACAAAGGAGCATCGATCATCATGGATGAAAAACGTATGTGGCGGGATGGCTTGACCTTCGACGATCTTCTGCTGGTTCCCGCTCATTCCCCAGTACTGCCGTCCGAGGTGGACGTTAGCTCTTGGCTGACGCCGGAAATCAAACTGAACACCCCTCTGGTCAGCGCGGCCATGGATACCGTGACCGAAGCCGAAACGGCCATCATCATGGCCCGCCACGGCGGGATCGGCGTGATCCACCGGAACATGCCGGCCCCAAGGCAGGCCGTGGAAGTGGAAAAGGTCAAAAAGTCCGAAAGCGGAATGATCGTGGACCCGGTCACCGTGGGGCCGGATCAACCGGTCCGCGACGTGTTGGCCATCATGTCCAAGTACCATATCTCGGGCGTGCCGGTGACTCGAGGCCGGGAACTGATCGGCATCGTGACCAACCGGGACCTTCGGTTTGAAAAGGATTTCGACCGGCCGGTCCATGAAGTGATGACCAAGAAAAACCTGGTCACCGCCCGGGAAGGGATCACCCTCGAGGAGTCCAAGGAACTCCTTCACCAGCACCGCATCGAAAAACTGCTGGTAGTGGACGGCGAAGGCGGCCTGGTGGGCCTGATCACCATCAAGGATATCGAAAAAGTCCGCCAGTACCCCATGGCCTGCAAGGATGATCGGGGCCGATTGCGGGTGGCCGCGGCGGTGGGGACCGGCGCCGATACCCTGGAGCGGGTTCAGATGCTGGTGGATCATCAGGTGGACGTGATCGCCGTCGATTCGGCCCACGGACATTCCGAAGGCGTGCTCCAGATGGTCCGGGCCATCCACCATCATTTCCCCAACGTGCCCATCGTGGCCGGCAACGTGGCCACGGGCGATGGCGCAACGGCGCTCATCGAGGCCGGGGCGTCCGGAGTCAAAGTGGGCGTAGGCCCCGGGTCCATCTGCACCACCCGGGTGGTGGCCGGCGTGGGCGTGCCGCAGATGACGGCCATTTTCGAATGCGCCAAGGCCGCCCAGCCCCACGGCATCCCCATTTTGGCCGACGGCGGCATCAAGTTTTCCGGCGACGTGACCAAGGCCATCGCCGGCGGAGCCCAGGCGGTGATGATCGGATCGCTATTCGCCGGCACCGAAGAAAGCCCGGGCGAAAAAATCCTGTTCCAAGGCCGGACGTATAAGGTGTACCGGGGCATGGGGTCCATCGAGGCCATGCGCGAAGGCAGTTCGGACCGGTATTTCCAAAAAGCCGAAGCCCTTTCCGAATCCAAGCTGGTGCCCGAAGGGATCGTGGGCCGGGTGCCGTACCGGGGCCCTCTGGCGGACAGCCTGTATCAATTGGTCGGCGGCCTTCGGGCCGGGATGGGGTACGTGGGCTGCCGGGACATCGAGGAATTGCGGACCAAGTCCATGTTCACCCGCATCACCGCCGCCGGCCTTCGGGAAAGCCACGTCCACGACGTGATTATCACCAAAGAGGCCCCCAACTACCGGCTGGAGCAACTGTAAAGGTACCGAGGTGGGATCATGAGCACGTTCATCCATTCCATACGCCTTCGGAATATCCTTTCGTTCGGGCCGGAAACGGAAACGTTTCCCTTGGAACCGCTCAACGTGCTCATTGGTCCCAACGCTTCGGGGAAATCCAACTTTTTGGAAATATTCAAGCTTTTGAAAAGCACCCCGCGCAGTATAACCGAAGCCATCGCCGAGGGCGGCGGCATCGCCGAATGGCTTTGGAAGGGGAGCGATACGAGCCCCAAGGCCGAGATTGAATTGGTAATGGATTACCCTGACGGACCTGTCGGGCTACGGTATCGGTTGGAGTTTAAAGAAGAAAATCAACGATTTGATCTGATGGTTGAAGCATTGGAAGGCCTTGACTTTCCGAAATCATATTTTCTTTATAATTACAAGGCTGGTGAAGCGAATGCCGAAGCAATTTCTCGCAATTCTGGTAAATTATTCCCTATAATTATAAAAAAACAACAATCAATATTGTCACAGTTGAAAGATCCAATCCAGTATCCCGAAATCACTTATGCCGGCACACAGTTTGGCCGGATTCAATGCTATCAGGATTGGCGATGGGGCCGGAAAACGCCGCTTCGGCAGCCGCAGTCCACGGACCTGATGGAAGACGTGCTCCAGGACGACTTCGCCAACCTGCCCATCGTGCTGAATGATCTGATGTCCCAGCCGGAATTCAAGCGGATGATCCAGAAACACCTGGGCAATCTATACGACGCCGTCGAGGACGTGGGGGTGCGGATCCGAGGCGGCACGGCCATGATTTTCGTCCATGAAAAGCATTTGAAACAACCCATATTGTCCAATCGCCTCTCCGACGGCACCCTGCGGTTTCTTTGTCTGCTGGCCATTCTGGGCCACCCAACTCCGCCGCCGCTGATCTGCCTGGAAGAACCGGACCTGGGGCTTCATCCCGATTTGGTGCATCTGCTGGCCGAAATGATGATCGACGCCGCCAGCCGGACGCAGTTGATCGTCACCACCCACTCCCATTTCCTGATCTCCGCTTTGGGCGACCAACCCCAGTCGGTCGTGGTGTGCGAAAACCATGGGTACGGCACTGAAATGAAGCGGTTGGACCCGGACAAACTCAAGGATTGGCTAAAGGATTATACCCTGGGGAACCTGTGGATGAGCGGCGAACTGGGGGGGACCCGGTGGTAAAGGAAATCCGTTTGTTCGTCGAGGGCGGCGGCGCGGACGAACACACGCAAATCAAGCTCCGGCGAGGCTTGAGCATGTTTTTCCAGCCCCTTGTCCAGAAAGCCCGGGATCGGAAAATCCGGTGGCGGCTAATAGCCGGCGGATCGAACCAGGAAACCTTCAAAAGATTCAACCGGGCTTGTAAACAAGCCCAAGGCGAATTTCTGATGCTGCTGGTGGATTCCGACGGCCCTCTTCCCGAAGGAGCCGCGATCTGGACCTATTTGAACAAAACGTTTGGCTGGTCCGCGCCCGACCTGACGGATGATCACGCCCATTTGTTCGTCCAAGCCATGGAAGCCTGGCTGGTCAGTGACCCGGAGGCCTTGCGGGCCTACTACGGACCGGATTTCAACGCCAAACCCATCCCCAACACCAACGAACCGGAAAAAATCCCCAAAGATCGTCTGGTTCCGGCCCTGGAACAGGCCACCCGTTCGACCTCCAAAGGTAAATATCATAAAATCCAGCATGCCGGGGACCTGTTGGCCCGCCTAAACCCGGACATCGTCCGGCAAAACGCGGCCTCCTGTAACCGGCTTTGGACCACCATCGAACAACTCATCGATCCGGCAAGGAAACCCATATGAAGCCCCAATCCCTTGTCCTGATATTGGATTTCGGGTCCCAGTACACCCAGCTCATCGCCCGGCGGGTGCGGGAGCTCGAAGTGTATTCGGAAATTCATCCCTGCACCATCGGCCTGGACCGGATCCGGGAGCTCGAACCCAAGGCGGTCATCCTGTCCGGCGGGCCGTCTTCGGTGTACGATGATGGCGCTCCTCAGGTGGACCCCCAGGTCTTTTCCTTGGGCGTGCCGGTCCTGGGCATTTGCTACGGTATGCAGCTCATGGCCCATGCCTTGGGCGGCCGAGTGGAACCGGCGGATTCCCGGGAATACGGCCCGGCCGAAATTTTGGTCAGCGATCCCGGAGCCCTTTTTGCCGGCCTGAACGAAGACCGGCTGGCCGTCTGGATGAGCCACGGCGACCGGCTTAAGGCTCCGCCCGCGGGCTTCACGACCATGGCCGCAAGCGGCAATTCGCCTTTCGCCGCCATGGGGGATCCGGACCGGAAATTGTACGGCGTCCAGTTCCATCCCGAAGTCGCCCATACGCCCAAAGGCGGCGAAATTCTGGCCAATTTCCTGTTCAAGATCGCGGGCCTCACGCCCGACTGGACCATGGCCGGCTTCATCGATCGGACTGTGGCCGACGTCCGGGCCCGGGTGGGGTCGGACCGGGTCATCTGCGGCCTGTCCGGCGGCGTGGATTCCACCGTCACGGCCGTCCTTCTTCATAAAGCCTTGGGCCACCAGCTTACCTGCATATTCGTGGACAACGGCCTTTTACGGAAAAATGAAGCCGACGACGTGGTCCGGCTCTTCCACGAGCGGTACCATATCCCCCTGGTCCACGCCCAGGCCGGGTCGGGATTTCTGGAAAAGCTCAAAGGGATTACGGAACCAGAGCAAAAGCGAAAGATCATCGGCCACGAATTCATCCGCGTGTTCGAGGCCGAAGCCAAAAGTTTGGGCGAAGTCAAATACCTGGCTCAGGGCACCCTGTACCCGGACGTCATCGAATCCGTTTCCTTCAAAGGCCCTTCGGCCACCATTAAAACCCACCACAACGTGGGCGGCCTGCCCGAGACTATGAAAATGGCCTTGATTGAACCCTTGCGGGAACTCTTCAAGGATGAAGTCCGCCGAGTGGGCGAAGAACTGGGGTTGCCCGAAGACCTGGTTTGGCGCCAACCCTTCCCCGGCCCAGGGCTGGCCGTCCGGATATTGGGAGAAATCACTCCGGAACGTTTGGCCGTTTTGCGGGAAGCCGACGCCATTGTCCGCCAGGAAATTCGGGCCGCCGGTCTTCACCGCCAGGTCTGGCAGTATTTCGCGGTGCTCTTGCCCGTCCGGAGCGTGGGCGTGATGGGCGACCAGCGGACGTACGAACACGTGGCCGCCATCCGCGTGGTGGACAGCCGGGACGCCATGACCGCGGACTGGTCCCGGGTCCCGTACGATGTCCTGGCCGTGATCAGCAACCGGATCATCAACGAAGTCAAGGGCATCAACCGGGTGGTTTACGATATTTCGTCCAAACCGCCCGCCACCATCGAATGGGAATGATCCAATCATGAGCGCGCCGTTTATCCATCTTCACGTCCATTCGGCCTACAGCCTGCTGGACGGCGCCATCCGCGTGGGCGATCTGGTCAAGACCGCCAAGGCCATGGACATGCCGGCCGTGGCCCTGACCGACCACGGCAACATGTTCGGCGTGTTCAAGTTTTACAAGGAAGCCAAAAAGGCCAAGATCAAGCCCATCATCGGCTGCGAAACGTACATCACCCCCAAAAGCCGGCACCGCCGGGACCAAAGCGACCCCCGGTACCATCTGATTCTCCTGGCCATGAACCATCTGGGGTATCAGAACCTCAACCGATTGATTTCGCTGGCCAATACCGAAGGGTTCTACTACAAGCCCCGGATCGATTTCGAAATATTGGAAAAATATTCGGAAGGCATCATCGCCAGTTCGGCCTGCCTTCAGGGCCAGGTGCCCCGGCTGCTTCTTTCGGGCCAGGAAGAGGAAGCGGCCAAGGCGGCCAAACGGTACGCGGACCTGTTCCCCGGCCGATTCTATTTGGAACTGCAGAAAAACTACATCCCCGAACAGGACCTGGCCAACCAGGGTTTGATCCGCCTGGCCAAAAAGCTGGGCCTGCCCTTGGTGGCCACCAACGACTGCCACTATTTGAAGAAGACGGACGCGGACAGCCACGACGTTTTGCTCTGCATCCAGACCGGCAAAACGGTGGACGACGAAAACCGGATGCGGATGAGCACTCAGGAATTCTGGTTCAAAGGCCCCCAGGACATGGTGGACCTGTTTGCGGATGTCCCAGAAGCCATCGAAAACACGCTGAAAATCGCGGACGCCTGCGACGTGGAACTGCCCTTGGGCCAGTACCATTTTCCCGAATTCCGTTTGGAGGACGGCGAAAGCCTCGAATCGAAGCTCCGGCAGATGGCCCAGGAAGGGTTTGAAAAGCGGCTCATTGAAATCCGGGAAACGGCCAAAGGGGACTTCGGGCCGGACCAGGAAAAGGAATACCGGGACCGCCTGGCCCATGAGCTGGACGTCATCGTTCGGATGGGGTTCCCGGGCTATTTTCTGATCGTGGCCGATTTCATCAATTACGCCAAGCAGAACCGTATTCCCGTGGGCCCGGGCCGCGGTTCGGCGGCCGGCAGCCTGGCGGCGTACGCCACCGGCATCACGGACATCGATCCGATCCGGTACGGGCTGTTGTTTGAACGGTTCCTGAACGTGGAACGGATCTCCATGCCGGATATCGACGTGGACTTCTGCACCGACGGCCGGGACCAGGTGATCCGGTACGTGGCCGAAAAATACGGCGGCCAGGAACACGTGGCCCAGATCATCACCTTTGGCCAGTTGCAGGCCCGGGCGGTGATTAAAGACGTGGGCCGGGCCATGGGCATGCCGTACGGCGAAGTGGACAAGATCGCCAAGCTGATTCCCGAACGGCAGAAAATCACCCTTGAAGACGCCCTCAAGGAAGAACCTCGCCTGGCCCAGGCCGCCCGCGAAAACCCCCAGGTGGCCCAGCTCATCGAAACCGCCAAATCCTTGGAAGCCCTGCCCCGCCACGCCTCGAAACACGCCGCCGGCGTGGTTATCGGCGACCGGCCCCTGGTGGAATACCTGCCGCTTTACGCCGTTTCCAGCGGCGTCGAAGGCGAAGCCGCCAAGGATGTGGTGACTCAGTTCGACATGAAGGGCGTGGAAGACATCGGCCTGATCAAGTTCGACTTTTTGGGCCTGAAAACCCTCACCCTCATCGATCATATCCTCAAGCTGATCGTCCGCGCCGGGAAGCCGGCCGTGGACATGGCCCGGCTGCCCATGGACGACGAGGAGGCCTTCAAGCTCCTATGCCGAGGCGATACCACCGGCGTGTTCCAGCTTGAATCTTCGGGCATGAGGGAAATTCTTATCAAACTCCGGCCCAACCGGTTCGAAGACATCATCGCCCTGGTGGCCCTGTACCGTCCCGGGCCCCTTAAAAGCGGCATGGTGGACCAGTTCATCCAGCGCAAACACGGCCTGATTCCGGTGGAATACGAACTCCCCCAGCTCGAACCCATGCTGGCCGAAACGTACGGCGTGATCCTGTACCAGGAACAGGTTATGCAGATCAGCAACGTTCTGGCCAATTATTCCCTGGGAGAAGCGGACCTTTTACGCCGGGCCATGGGCAAGAAAATCGCCGAAGTCATGGCCGAACAAAAGGGCCGGTTTATGCAGGGCGCCCGGGAAAACCAGCTGGACGAAAAAAAGGCCGGCCATATTTTCGAACTGATGGCCAACTTCGCCGAATACGGGTTCAACAAGAGCCATTCGGCGGCGTACGCCCTGGTCGCGTACCACACGGCGTACCTCAAGGCCAACTACCCGGTCGAATTCATGGCCGCGCTCCTCACCGCCGAAGTTTCGAACCAGGACAAGATCGTCCGGTTCATCGGCGAATGCCGCGAAAAAGGCATCACCGTTCTGCCGCCGGACATCAACCAGAGCGACATCCAGTTCACCGTGGTGGACGGCCGGATCCGGTTCGGCCTGGCGGCCATCAAGGGCGTGGGCCAGGCGGCCATCGATTCCATCCTTGAAGCCCGAACATCGAGGCCCTATACGGATTTGTTCGACTTTTGCGAGCGAGTCGATCTTCGCCGGGTGAACCGCCGAGTCATCGAAGCCCTGATCAAGTGCGGCGCCATGGATATGGGCGGAGCCGGCCGGGCCAAAATGGCCGCCGCCCTGGATGATGCTCTGGAACGAGGCGCCCGGCTTCAAAAGGAAAAGGAAGAAGGCCAGATCAACCTGTTCGCCGCCATGGCCGAAACCGACGCCGGACCCCCGGCCATCCGCTGGCCCGACGTGCCGGAATGGCGGGAAAGCCAGCGCCTGAATTACGAAAAGGAAGCCCTGGGGTTCTATATCACCGGCCACCCCCTGGCCCGGTATGAACGGGAACTGGCGGCCCTGACCGACACCAATTCCGAAAAGCTGAAGGAACAGGCGGACAAAACCCGGGTTCGTATGGGCGGAATGGTGATTAAAATCCAGCAGAAACTCACCAAGAAAGGCGACCGCATGGCCTTCGTCTCCCTCGAAGACCTGACCGGTGTGGCCGAAATCCTGGTGTTTCCCGATACCTTCAAAACCGCCCAGCCAATTCTCGAAACCGATCAGCCGGTCCTGGTGGTGGGGGAAACCACGGTGGACGAAAAAGGGGGCGCGGCCACGGTCAAGATCAAGGCCTTCGAATTCCATCCCCTGGAAAGCGCACTGGAAAAAATGGCCAAAGCCGCCGTGTTTTCCATTTCCACCACCGGCATGCAGCCCGCGGACCTGGGACGGCTGAAAGCCCTGATCGAATCCCACCGGGGGTCCACTCCGGCCCTGTTGAAACTCAGGGTTCCCGGCGCCGGCGCGGCCGTGTTCAAGCTGACCACGGGCGTACGGCCCAGCCGGACCCTCCTGACCGAAGCCCGCCGGGTTTTTGGTGACTCGGTGGTGGAATTGAAGTATTCTTAGCCGCCAAACGCGGATTAAGACGATTCGATCAAAAACGCGGCCCCTCGCGAGGTAGATAATGACGCGTAACCTGCTCATTCTGGCGCTCCTGATGGTATTGGGGCTGGTCTGGTTTTCCTGGGCCCAGGACTTGGAACCGAACATCGACCGGCCGGGCGGCGACCTGAGGGTGGTGGACTTGGCCGAACCCAAACCCGAACTCTGCCGGGACGAATGCGCCCGGGACCCGAAATGCCAGTCCTTCACCTACGTGAAACCCGGAATTCAGGGGCCTCAGGCCAAGTGCCGGATCAAGGGGTCCATCCCCGATCCGGTTCCCAACGATTGTTGCGTTTCGGGCGTCCGGGCCGACCTGACCGCCGTGCCGCTTGAAGAAAACACCGACCGCGACGGCATGGACTACCAGACCGTGGACCTCAAGGACGCCAACCCCGCGCTCTGCTACCAGGCCTGCGTTAAAGACCCGCAATGCCAATCCTTTACCTATTTGAAACCCGGCCTGGAAGGGGATCAACCCCGTTGCCGGCTGAAAAACGGCGTCCCCGCTCCGGCGCCCAAGGACGGCCACGTTTCGGGCGTAAAATAGCCGGGATAGGAAGGTTCCTCCAGGCCGGCGCCCGGCTCGACCGGCGCCTTCAAGTTGAGTATATAAACGAGGTGTTTCATGGCGGTAAGCCCGGACCTGCTTGAAATTTTGGTTTGTCCCAAGTGCCGCGAAAAGGTGGTCCTGACCGAAGACGGGTCCGGCCTGAAGTGCGACACGTGCCGGCTGGTGTACGAAATCCGGGACGACATCCCCATCATGCTCATCGACGAAGCCCGGACCTTGGACTAGGCCAGGCCCCTTGCCTTCCGGATCGGGGCGGAACAAGGACCGCCGGCGTTCATGGATTCCTTTCAAAACATTCTGATCATCAAGCTCAAACACCTGGGCGACGTGTTGACCACCACGCCGTTGATCGAGGCCGCCGCCGATCTTTGGCCTCAGGCCCGGATCGGGTACCTGGTCAATCCCGGCGCCGAACCTCTGGTCCGGTACGACCCCCGAGTCGCCGAAGTGTTGGCTTTCCCCCGAGGCCAGGGGCTTTGGGCCCAAGTGAAGCTGATCCGTCACCTCCGCCGAAGCCGGTACGATCTGGTGTTGGAAACATCCGGCGGGGACCGGGGGGCCTTTTACGCCTTCGCCACCGGAGCCCGGGTTCGGGTGGGGTACCAGCCCAAGTCCTTCAAGCACCAATACCGAAAGATCGAACTCACCCACGTGGTCACTACCGATCCCGCCACCCGCCACACCATCACCTGGCATTTGGACCTGATTCGGGCCTTGGGCGTGGACCCCGGGGACCGGCCCATGCGGCTGTTCTGGCCGGACGACGCCCCAGCCAAGGTGAAGGAGCATCTGGCGAGGGGCGGG
>JAGVGV010000140.1 GCA_020056895.1 Deltaproteobacteria bacterium | reverse complement strand
GGTGGATGTGTCGCCGTCCACGGTGACCATGTTGAACGTTTGATCCACGGCCCGAGCCAGAACGTCCCGCAGGTATTGGGGAGCAATGGCGGCGTCGGTGAGAATGAAGGACAGCATGGTGGCCATGTTGGGAGCGATCATTCCGGACCCTTTGGCCATGCCGGCGATGGTGTAAGGCCGGCCGGCGATGGTCCCGGAGACCTGGACGGTTTTGGGGCGGGTGTCCGTGGTCATCATGGCTCGGGCCACGGTGTCCAGACCATCGGCCGACAGGTTATGAACCAAGCCGGGGACCGCCGCTTCCAGAGCGGCCAAGTTGAGCGGCATGCCGATGACTCCGGTGGATGCGACCAGCACGTCGGCCGGTTCGCCGCCCAAGGCCCGCGCCACGGCCTCGGCCGAAGCCCGGGCGTCGGCCAACCCATGATCCCCCGTACAGGCATTGGCCTGCCCGGAGTTGACCAAAATGGCCAGGGCCCGGCCGTCGGTCAGGCAATCCCTGGACCAGATCACCGGCGCGGCCACCACCTGGTTCCGGGTGAACACACCCGCCGCCGCCACCGGCCCCTCCGCCACGATCAACCCCAAATCCAACCGATCCCGATACTTGAGCCCGGCCGCCACCGCCGCCGCCTTGAATCCCGAAACGTTCATGATCGCTCCTTTTTATTGGGGGGACCTTTTGAAAAAGGTCCCCCCAAACCCCCTCCCAAACTTTTCAACACGGTCCGAAGGATGTTCGCTTTACGCCTTCGGCGCAGCCCGAACGTCCTTCGGACCGCCTTGAACATTTCGGGCGCCGGTTCGAGCGTAGACCATTTTTAAAAGAGGTTCCAACAGTAAAAAAGCATCCCAACTTGAGGAAACAGGCTTCCCTCACTCACTCTTCTGGAACGTTTGAGCCGCCGGCGCGGTCTTGGTCCAAGGATCGAAGAACCGGGGCCGCGCCGGCTGTATCATAAAGTTTGGGAGGGGGGTGGGGGGGGAGACCCTTTTCAAAGGGTCCCCCCCACCCTTCACCTCACCCCCCAATCCCGCAACATTTTTTGTATTTCTTCCCGCTGCCGCAGGGGCAGGGATCGTTGCGGCCCACTTTTTTGTCCTTGCGGTGGACGGGTTCCGATTTGTGGGGTTCGCCGTCGCCGTGGGAAAAGGACATTTCCTGTTCCTTGGGAGCGATATCCGCCAGGTCTTCCTTTTGCTGAAGCCGCACATGGAACAGGAACGAAATGGTATCTTCCTTGATCCGCTGGGTCAGGTCCATGAACATTTCGTACCCTTCCCGCTGGTATTCCCGAAGCGGGTCCCGCTGGCCGTAACCCCTCAGGCCGATGCCCTCCTTGAGGTGATCCATGGACAGCAGGTGATCCTTCCATTGGCCGTCCACGGACTGGAGCATAATGAACCGGGTCAGTTCGGCCATCAAATCGGGACCGAATTCACCTTCCCGAGCCTCGTAGGCGGCCACGGCCCGTTCGATCAGGTATTCGCGCAACCGATCCTGAGTGAAGTCCTCCACATCGTCCAAGGTGGGTTTGATCCCGAAAAACTTCTGCGCCTGGTCGCCCAGCCCGGCCAGGTCCCATTGTTCCGGAAAGGTTTTTGCGTCGGTGAATCCATCGATCAACCCGTCCACCAGGTCTTCGATCATCCCCAGGACTTCCTCGCGAAGGTTTTCGCCGCTTAGAATCAATCGGCGCTGGCTGTAGATCACTTCGCGTTGCTGGTTCATCACGTTGTCGTATTCCAGCAGATGCTTGCGGATTTCGAAGTTGTGGCCTTCCACTTTGCGCTGGGCGTTTTCGATCAGCCGGCTGATGATCCCCGCTTCGATGGGTTCATCGTCTTCCAGGCCGATGCGGGTCATGAGGTTCTGAAGCCGTTCTCCGCCGAAGATCCGGAGCAGGTCGTCTTCGAGCGCCAGGTAGAAACGCGACGTGCCCGGGTCGCCCTGGCGGCCGGACCGGCCCCGGAGCTGGTTATCGATGCGGCGGGATTCGTGCCGTTCGGTGCCCAGAATGTGGAGGCCCCCCAGGTCCGGCACTTCGGCCCCCAGCACGATGTCCGTGCCTCGACCGGCCATGTTGGTGGAAATGGTCACCGCGCCTTTTTGGCCGGCCATGGACACGATCTGAGCTTCCCGCTCGTGGTGCTTGGCGTTGAGCACTTCGTGAGGTATGCCGCGAACCTTCAGCATTTTGCTGACTCGTTCGGAATTGGTGATGGATATGGTCCCCACCAGCACCGGTTGACCTCGTTCGTAACAGTCTTCGATCTCGTTGATCACCGCCCGGTATTTTTCTTCCTGAGTCCGGTACACCATGTCCGGAAAATCGCGCCGGACCATTTTTTGATTGGTGGGGATCACCATCACGTCCAGGTTGTAGATTTTGGCGAATTCCGGAGCTTCGGTGTCGGCGGTGCCGGTCATGCCCGCCAATTTCTTGTACATACGGAAATAGTTCTGAAAGGTGATGGTGGCCAGGGTCTGGTTTTCATTTTCGATCTTGACGTTTTCCTTGGCTTCGAGGGCTTGGTGGAGCCCGTCCGAATACCGCCGGCCCGGCATCAGCCGACCGGTGAATTCGTCCACGATGATGACCTGGCCGTCCTTGACGATGTATTCCGTATCCCGAGCGAACAGCGTATGCGCCTTGAGCGCCTGGTTCAGATGGTGGAGAATCTCCATGTTTTTGGGATCATAAAGGTTCTCAACGCCAATAACCCGTTCGGCGTGAGCCACGCCCTCTTCGGTCAGGATGGCGGACCGGGCTTTTTCGTCCACCGTATAATCGGCTTCCTTTTTCAGCCGGGGGATCACCCGGTTGAGTTGGTAGTACAGTTCGGTGGATTTTTCCGCCGGCCCGGAAATAATGAGCGGAGTTCGGGCTTCATCGATGAGGATGGAATCCACTTCATCGACGATGGCGAAATTGAATTCGCGCTGAACGTATTCATCCAACCGGAATTTCATGTTGTCGCGAAGATAATCGAAGCCGAATTCATTGTTGGTGCCGTAGGTGATATCGGCGTGGTATGCCTTTCGGCGTTCCTCGTCGGTCAGCCCGTGGACGATAACACCCACTTCCAGCCCCAAAAACCGGTAGATCTGGCCCATCCAGGCCGAGTCGCGCCGGGCCAGGTAATCATTGACCGTGACCACGTGAACCCCCCGGCCGGTGAGGGCATTGAGGTACACCGGCAGGGTGGCCACCAGGGTTTTGCCTTCGCCGGTTTTCATTTCGGCGATCCGGCCTTGATGAAGCACGATGCCGCCCAAAACCTGAACGTCGAAGGGCCGCTGCCCCAGGGCCCGGATGGCGGCTTCGCGAACGGTGGCAAAGGCTTCGGGCAACAAATCGTCCAAAGGCTCATCCCGCCCCAGGCGTTCCTTGAATTCAGCGGTCCGGGCTCGAAGGCCTTCATCGGACAGCTTGCGGGTGGCGGGTTCGTGGCTCCGGACCCGTTCCACCAGGGGGGAGAGCCGCTTGAGTTCGCGGTCGTTGCTGGTCCCAAACACGCGCTTCAAAAGATAACCGATCATTCAAAGTACCTTCTTGGGGACAACCCCAAAACCAGGAGTGTTCTTAAAAACCAAAACCCCGCCGGGGGGGTTTACGGAGAAATAACCATGGCGCCAGGGACCATCCGGTCCCCGGGGTCCCCATCGGTTGGGGCTTTATTTCCGAGCCTCCAAATAACCCATGGGATTGACGGGAATGCCGTTCAGAATGGCTTCCCAGTGCAGGTGAGGGCCGGTCGTCCGGCCCGTGGCGCCCACCAGGGCGATCTTTTGGCCGCGAACCACCCGCTGGCCTTCTTCCACCAAGGCCTGGGAGGTATGGGCATACCGGGTCACCAAGCCATAGCCGTGGTGAATCACCACGATCAAGCCGTAGCCCTGGTCCCATTCCACCCGGATCACCACGCCATCGGCCGGGGCCACGATGGGCGCGCCCACCGGGGCGCGGATATCCAACCCTCGATGGAATTCTTGGGACCGGCCGCCAAAGGGGTTGGAACGATACCCGAAATACGAACTGACGGGGCCGACCAACGGCCAGATATCCGGCGTGGAGGCCATGATGCTCTGGGAATCCTGCAATAGAGCCGAAAGCTGGTGCACGGTGCGTTCCCGAGTTCCGGCTTCGACCAGCAACCGGTCCAGATCGCGGTGCATCCTTTGAACCAATAGCCCTTTTTCCAGAGCCAGAGCAGCTTCGGGCGAAACGGAATCGGTTTCGGCGCCCCCCAGGCCTTCCGGCAGATTCTGAACCATGCCCGGAGTTTCCCCCGTCATGGCCTTGAGTTTCCGATCGTATGGCCGCAACCGGGCCATTTCAAGGTCCAACCGCCGGACTTTTTCCGAAAGAGTCCGCAGTTGAAGGTCCTGTTTAACGGTGAGCCGGCGGAAGCGATCGGCCTGAAGGTCCCAGGCCGTGGAATCGGCGGGTTGAAAATGAAGAAAGGCGGTATACGCGGCCAGCACGGCCAGCAAAATGACGACTGAAACCACGATTCCCAGGGGCAGGTAGCGGGAACAGGTATACGTCCGCGGCCTTTCCAGCCCGGATTCAAGCACGATGATGGTTACCTTTTTCCCAAACAATTCCAATGTGTTTCTCTCTTCTCCCCCCTCCGGCGAAACAAAAAACACCGCCACCCCGGGAAGTACATCACTTTATACCAGCGCCAACGGGAAAACGTCAATATCATTTTGTGAAGAGATACATGCGGTTCCGGAAATCATTTGGGGTACTGGAACCCATCCCAAAAAAAGGAATCCGGCCTTGGGTCGATGAGGAGAGGGGGGAGATCAAACTGAGGAATAGGTTAGGCGCATAGAGGATTGAGTTCCCTCCCCCCCGGCGATGCGTCCAAAATCAAAGGACAATTTTGGGATGGGTTATACTATAGCAATTTTCTATTTGACACATTAATTCTATCTATGATAGCGACGTAAAGTCAGAGGCTCGTCATGCCCCCTAACTCAAGGCTGAACACTATGCGTCCATGGCTCCACCGGGTTTCCTTTCCCTTGCTCGAACCCATGGGGCGATGGATCCTGGCGGCGGTTTTCTTGTGGGCCGGATTGGGTAAGCTGGCTGGAATCAAGCAGTTCGGCCTGTTGATCGCCCGGTATGGGCTGGCCCCCGAACCTCTGATCGGTCCTCTGGCCGTGGGGTTGCCGGTCTTGGAAATCCTGGCCGGAATGGGGTTGATCTTCGGCCTCCGAGGCAGCCTGGAACTTACCGGAGCGCTTCTGGTCCTGTTCATCGGCGTTCTTTGGTTTGGCGTGGTATCGGACCTTCAGGTGGACTGCGGCTGCTTTTCGGCCGAGGACCACGCCAAGCATTCGGGTCTGGTAAACGCCTTGATCCGTGATCTTTGGTTTCTGTTGCTGTCCGCCGGGTTGTATGCCTGGCGGTGGCGGTACGGCCCCGGCCTTTGGCGTTCGGGGCTCAAACAAATTCATCGGGGAAGGATGTAGTTTCATGACGGCTGGTAAATGCGTTCGTTTGTTGAGTTTGACGGTTGCCCTGCTGTTTCTGGGTTCGGCCACGGCCCTGGCCTTTGGCACGGATTACGTGGCCGAGGAGGAAGTGGCGGTGAAGGTGGCCCGGGAAACCGTGAAAGGTGGATATTCCCTGGTCACCGTGGATGAGCTGAAGAAATGGGTGGACGAAAAAAAGCCCATGTTGATCGTGGATACCATGCCGCTGGAAGACAGCTACAAGAAACAGCACGTCCCCGGCGCGGTGCAGTTTGAATTTCCCAAAGAGGAATTGAACGCCTTGACGGATGAAATGAACGCCGGTTTCGAAAAACTGCTGGGCCCGGATAAAAACCGGACTTTGGTGTTTTATTGCGGCTTTCCCAAGTGCGCCCGGAGCCACAACGGCGCCATGTGGGCGAAAAAGATGGGGTACGCCAACGTGATCCGGTTCACGGGCGGCATTATGGCCTGGGACCAGAAGGATTTTCCGATCGAAAAGGCGAACGCATCCAATTGACCCGTTCCCGCCTGAAATTATCGGACGACTTGTCCAAGGCCGCCCTCATCCCACCCCGGGCGGCCTCAGGCCCCGACTCGCCGCCGGTCCCATTGCCGTCTCCCTTGGAGGATGCGGCGGTTCGGGTCGGACGGCGGGCTCGGGCTTTTTTCGAATCCCGGCGTTGGCTCTGTTCGGAAGCGGTTCTGATCGCCTTGGGCGAAGAGCTGGAAGGGGGGCTTTCGGAGAGTCTGGCCACTCGGCTGGCCTGCGGCCTGCCCATGGGGCTGGGGGGTGAAGGCTGCCTGTGCGGGGCGCTTTCGGGCGGAGTTCTAGGATTGGGGCTGTTCCTGACGCCGGACCATCCGAGCCTGGGGGACCGGCGCCGGGTCCGCGAGGCTTCGGCGGAACTTCACCGCCGGTTCCGCGATGAATTCGGAGCCCCCTGTTGCCGGGTACTTACGAAAAAGGTGAAAAAAGATTCGGCGGCCCATTTGGGCCAGTGCGCCCGGTTGACCGAAACCACGGCCGTTCAAGCCGCCCGCTTAATTCTTGCCGTCCGGCCGGACCTCCTTCGGTCCCCAACCGGTTTTACCCCTCCCCCACCCCTTTGGCGGCGGCTGTGGAGCCCTTTCCGCCGACCTTTTTCCGGATAACCGGGCGCCGATCTCTTTCCTGCTTTTTTAATCCCTTTCTTGAAAAGGATCAGGAGGTTCGATGCGTTCGCCGAGGTTACCTCGAGGTCATGCGAAGGGCGGAAGGAGTGATGGACAAGCCGCCCAGGGAGGTGCACCTGAGTTCGGGCGGCAGGGCTCGCCCCACGGCCAGGGACGCATCCACGGTATCATCCAGGCTGATGGGGTTGTGATACCCGCCCAGGATAAGGTCCGCCGTGGTGAAGGCGGCCGAAGCGACCAGGGCGTTGCGGGTATGGCAGGGGATTTCCACGGCCGCCTGGATCAGATCGCAAGGCCAGCCCATGGTTTGATG
>JAGVGV010000280.1 GCA_020056895.1 Deltaproteobacteria bacterium | reverse complement strand
GATACTCCGCCCATGGATGTGAGGAACGACACCCCCAGAGCCACCAGCGGCGGCAGCCAGACCGGCGTTTCAACGCCGGAAACGGGAAAAAACATCCAGCTGTCCTCCTTTTACCGTTGTTGGCGTTCTCGATCCAATCCCCAAAACGCCCGCCGGCCCGGCCTGAGGTCAGCCCAGCGGCACGTCCGTTTGTTCCAATATCTGGGCCACCACGGCTTCCTTGTCGTACCCCTGCAGCCGGGTTTGGGCATGGAGCACCAGCCGGTGGGCCAGCACCGGGCCGGCCAGAGCTTTCACGTCGTCGGGCAGAACGAAATCCCGGCCTCGGATGGCGGCCAGAGCCTGGGCCGCCGTGTACAACCCCTGAGTGGCCCGAGGGCTGGCACCCAACCGGATGGACGGATGCTCCCGGGTGGCCCGGACCACGGCCACCAGGTATTCCCGGACCTTATCGGCCACTCGCACCCGGCGGCGGACGTCCTTCATGGCCAGGAGTTCTTCCGCGTCCACCACCGAGGCCAAGTGGGCCAAAGGGTTGGTCCGTTCGAACCGGAGCAATATCCGGTTTTCCGATTCAAAGGTGGGATACCCCTGCCGGACCCGAAGCAGAAACCGATCGAGCTGCGCTTCGGGCAAGGGAAATGTACCGGCCTGTTCCACCGGGTTCTGAGTGGCCAGAACCAGAAACGGCCGAGGCAGGGGCCGGGTTTCTCCATCCACGGTCACCTGACGTTCCTGCATGGCTTCCAGCAAACAGGCCTGAGTCCGGGGAGTGGCCCGGTTGATTTCATCCGCCAGCACCACATGGGCCATGATGGGCCCGGGCAGGAATTCAAACTGACCGGTCTGCTGGTTGAAATAATTGAGACCCGTCACGTCGGAAGGCAAAAGGTCGGCCGTGAACTGGATCCGTTTGAACCCCACCCGGAGCGATCGGGCCACGGCCTTGGCCAGCGTGGTCTTGCCCACGCCGGGCACGTCTTCCAGGATCACGTGCCCTTCACTGAGCAGGGCCACGAGCAGCATTTCGATCGACGACCGCTGACCCACGATCACCTGTTCCACGTTGTCGATGAACCGGCGGGCCAGTTCATGAAGCCGGCCAATCTCTTCGGTCAGATTGTCCGCCGCCATTCTTCCTCCATTCATATACGCCCATCTTTTTTGAGGTCTCCGGCGGGTTCCGGAGCCGTCCAGGCCCCTTTCCTTGGCAACCGGGGCCGGATCCGGCGCCAGAGGTCCCTAGGGGACCCATCGGCCTCCCGCCGCGCCGTTTGGCCGCCATATTCGGCCCATTCGAACAACCGGGTCAGCCGGTCCAAGTCCTCCTCGAGGTCGCCCGTTAGCCGGGGCCGCCAGACCCCCAGGTAGTCCCGAGGGGTTTCCCAAGGTTTTCGAGGCCGCCCCTTTTTCGCCCCCCAGGCCAGGAACCGGCCATACGTACGCCGAATCTCCCGGGAATAGGCGGGCGTGGGATTGGATCCCGCCAGCCAAGCCCGGACTTTTAAGGCCCGTTTCATCCAGGCCTGGACGAACGCCATCGCCAAGGCCGCCAGATCGGCCCAGAACCCGCCGTCCAGCCGCTCCACGGCGATCAGGGGGTCGGCCGTCCGCCGGCGAAGCAGCCGCAACAGGTCAGCCAGCAACCGGAACAAGGCCCCCAGAAACAGCACCGACGATCCGCCGATGAACATGATCCGGCCCACGCTACGGGTCCATTCCGGCCAGGCCTTGAGCGCCCGGGTCAGGCCTTCATCTCTGGGGATGGGCGGCCCGCCCGACGTCGGCAGGGGTGAGGACGGCTCCGGCGGCCCCCACGGGCCCACCAGATAATCATACAGCCAAGCCGCCCATTCCCCCAAACGAAACAGGGGAGCAAGCACCCAATGGAGAAAATCCTTATCCACCACGGCCCCGCCGAGCCAGCCCACCGCCAGGACCAACACGATCAGCGGTCCCCAAACCCCGGGGAAACCTCGGCCTTCGTCTCCCCGGCGGGTGTGCCCCAGGCCCCACAGTCCAAAGATCAGAAAAGCAGCCGCCAGACTCCAGGCCGCGGTCCAGGGCGCCAGAACCAGAGGAAAGGCGGCTAAAAACAAGGCCAGAACGGCCAACCCCAATCCGAATCCCCGGGCCATGCCCGCTACGTCCACGGTCCGGCCGGCCAGCGACCACCCACGAACCCAATATACGGCTCCAATCAGACAAAACGCCGTCAGCGCCCCGATCCCTTCCCATGGCTTGGGCGGAAGAAGAATCAAAGCCGCGAAAGCCAGCCCCAAGACTCCCGACACCCCCGGCAGCCACCTTTTGAGTCGATGGGAAACATCCACCCTCAATATCCCGCCCGCCACATAGTACGATAGCGGGTAAAGCAGCCCCAAAAGCGGCCACCCCCAACCCGACGCCGGCCCGGCCAGCTTTTCCAAGACCACCACCACGGCCGTCATCCACGCCGTTTCCATGGCCATCAAGCCCAGGCCGGCAACGGAATCCCTATG
>JAGVGV010000700.1 GCA_020056895.1 Deltaproteobacteria bacterium | reverse complement strand
TCCTCGAAATCCACGTCTTCGAACCGGGACATCCGCTGGGTGGAACTGAGTTCGTGGTCGCCCAGAATCTGGTACGTGAACTGGTTCCGGGTAAGCCGTACTCCGGCCCGGGCGGTTTGCGACGTAAGTTGGTCCAGGGCGTCGTTCAGGTGCGGCAGTTCGGCGCTCACCATGCCGGTATCGTGTTTCCGGAGGGCGTAGGCCAGCCGGGAGAGAGTGTCGATGATGTTATCCGGAGCCCCGTTGGCGCCCAATGCCTGGTCGCCGGTAATGTTGGAGCCCACCCGCGAACCCTGGTTCACGTTCACGTTGAGGTTGTTTTGATCCCCCTGGTAGTACCCCACGTCGATGGTGAACCGGTCCCCCAGCATGAGCGGCGAACCATTGGGATCGAACCGGATGTTGATGCCATGGTTTTCTTCGTGATCCACGGCGTTGCCGCCGGCGAGGGTAAAGACGCCCAGAGCGCTGACCATCGCGTACCGGCCGTCCGGCCAGTCCACCATGTTGGCCGTGACCACGGCGCTGGCGTTGTTGTTGATGTATTCCCGGGTCACGGCGTCCACCACGTCTTCGACCGTGGCGAAAATGGACCCGGCGCTGTTGGCCAGGTTGATCGTCAACCGGGGCGGCGGCCCCCAACTGGTGGTGGCGAAGGTGGTGGCGGTGGCCACGGCGCTGGTATAGACCACTTCGATGCCGTTCCCCGAACTGCCGTGCCACAGGGCGGTGAATTGGATGTTGGGGTTGGGTCCCGGCGCGTTGTAGTTAAAATGCGTGGACGCCGAAGCGTGGCCCAGGGCGGTGTAGTAATTATCCCCGCCGCTCAAGGCCGAGGTTTCGAACACGTTCACCACGCCCATGCCGCCTTCGCGGTAGTCGGCCAGGGAGGCGGTCATGAGCAACGAGGCCGAGGTGTGGGCGTTGATGGCGGTCATGACGTCGTTGGCCGTGGAAACCACGGTTCCGCCCACGTTGGCCAGGTGCACGCAGACTTCCCAATTGTTGCACACTTCCACGGAAATGGCCGACCCCGGGGTTTGGTCGTTGACGAACCGGACCCGAAGGTCATTGCCGTAATTCCCCAGGTTTTTGGCGACGAATTGGAGGTCGTTGGCCACGCCGGGGAAACCGGTGGTCAGGTTGGAGTGGCCTAGTTCGGTGTTGTAGATCAGATCGTCGTTTCGCAAATCGTCCGCGGTAAAGGCATCCGGGACGCTCCAGGTCAGGCCGCCGTCCTGGGAAACCCGGAACCGGGCGGCGGTGGTGTAGCCGGCCGTCAGACTGAGGGCGCTCGTGGCCGTCACTTCGCCCAGGCCCGAATTCCCCGGCGCCAGGCTGGCTCGAATCATGGTCCCGGCCACGGCGTCGTTGTTGATGGCGCTCATCACGTCAAAGGCCGTGGTGACCACGTTGGCCCCGCTCATGACCAGGAACACGGTGATCGCGGAACCGGCCACGGATACGCTGGGAACGGCGGCTCCGGCCGACGTCACGTATTCGATATCGATGCCGTTGCCGCTGGCCCCCCGCCAGTTGGCCGCGTCCAGGGCTTCGAAAAACAGGGCGTTGTGATCTCCGGCCGGATCCAGGGCGCCCCGGGCAAGGCTGTACCCGCTGGTGCCATGGAGCACGCCGCCGGGGGAGGTCACTTCGATCATGAACTTCTGGGTCTGGGCCGCGATATCCGGCCGGGCCACGAAATGGCGGTCCCCCTGGGTGACCACGTGGCCGGTCCAAAGCGGGGAATTGCCCGAATCGGGCAGCGAATCGGCCACCCGCAGATAATCGGTGAAAGCCTGATTTTCAGTTCTCTGGCCGGCCAAAAGATACCGGTCGCCAATGCGGAAATTCCCCGTTTTGATCAGGGATTCCATCAGCTTGTCCACTTCCTCGGCCACGATGTCCATCTGGCTGTCGGTGTACGTGTCGGTGGACATCTGTTCGGCCAGAACCGTAGCCCGCTGAACGGTATCCTTGAGGTTCTGGAGGACTGATTCCGTGGTTTTCAACCAGTCGTCCGCGTGGGCCACGTCCTTGTTGTACTGGTCGATATCCTGGAGAATGGTCCGCATGGCCAGAATGGTGGCCCCGCCGGTGGGATCGTCCGATGGTTTGTTGACCTTTTTTCCCGAGGAAAGCTGCATGGTCAAATTGGACATATCCCACGAAAGGCCGCCCAGATTGTTATTGATATTACGGTACAAAGTCCGTTGGGAGACCCGGTAGATCATGGTGACCCCCTTAAACCCGAATGACGTGGTTGTCTTCTATTGCGGTGCTTCATCACGAACCCAGCCCTATCATACGGGTTTACTTGATGCTCAGAAGGGTCTGGAGCAGTTCATCCACGGCCGAGATCATCTTGGCCGAGGCCTGGTACATGTACTGAAATTTCAGGAGATCAGCCATTTCCTCGTCCAGGTTCACGGCTGAAACCATGTCCCGCTGGGCGTAAAGCTGGTCCACCAGAGCGGTATGGAAATCGTTACCCCGGGTGATGTTGTGGGTTTCGGCGCCCACGCCGGCGCTCAACGTGTTGAAGGCATCGCTGATGCTGCCGTACCCCTGGCGGAAATCGAATTTGGCGTCCTTAAGGTCGGCCAAGTCCAGCGCGTTGGTGTTGTCGCCGCTCTGCATGATGCCGTCTTCGTCCACCCGGCCCGCGGCGATGAGCCTCAGGTTGTCGAGCACCGTGTCGTTCACCGCGATATCCGAGGGGCCTGTGCCTTCGAAAAAGGTGTTCACGCCCAGGGCCATGAGAGCCGAAGCGCTGTCGCGGGCGAAGGCGAATTCGTACCCCTGGGCCGCCTTGATCCGAAGATGAATATTGCCGGAATCCTCGACCAGTTCGGCCGAAATCCCTTGAATGCCCGTAGTGGACGTGGACCCGATCTGGTTCAGCACGTCTTCGATGCGGTCATCCGGGTTGACGACGACCTTGTTGATGGTGGCCTGACCCGTGGAATCATAGGTAATGATTTCAAAGGAACCGCTTCGGTCCAGGAACGATTGAGGCATGGCCCTCAGGCGGCCGGTGCCGTCGTTCCCCGAAGCCCGTTCCACCGACACCATGGTTCGGGCCGCGGGGTCGGTGCTGATCAGGTCGAACACTTCTTCGGCCGTGGTGGTGACCGTTCCGTCGGCCAGGGTCACCAGGTTCACGCGGATCGCGCCGCCCGCGATGGGGTCCAGGCTCAATACGGCGTTGCCGGGCGTGGCCACATATTCCACGCTGATGGTTTCACCCGGGGCGCCGCTGGCCAGAGCGGTATAAACCAGATCGTTCTGGTCGCCGGCGACTTCGGTTTCCAATTGGGCTCGTTCGTACGCGTACGTGATTTCCTGGCCGAAAAAGAGGGTGTGTTCCAGGTTATGGTTCAACCGGTTGTAATTGAGCCCGCCGCCTTCGGGGTCGGCCGGATTGGTCCAGGTATCCAACTTACCGGTGGCGGTTTCGCCGTGGGCCGCTTCGGCCCGGACCAGGTCTCCGGCATGGTACGGCGGGCCAACGGGCGGGTAGGGCGGGGGAGAAGGCAGACCGGCGGTCCGGTCGGCGTTGACCAGATCGATGACTTCCTGAGCCGTGGTGATCACCTGGCCCAGGTTATTGATCGCCAAATACACCGTGATGCCGTACGAATCCGTGGCGGCGTTGTATTGGGTGTCCACGGACAAGCCATCGGTCACCGAAGTGTTTTTCACGTACCGGATGCCCACCGCTTCCGGCAGATCGCCTTCGGCCAAAGCCGTGAAGTGGATATCGTTGTCATCGCCTTCCAGTTCGGTCAGAAACGAGGCGTTGTCCGAGATATCCTGGGCGCCGGTCACGTCCGTGAAGCGTTCCAGGCCCACGCCCTGGGCATGCAGCCGGTTCACTTCCCGGATCAAACCTTCGGCGAAGGAATCGAGCTGCAAATAGAATTCGGTCATGATTTCGTCGCGAAGCTCGATCCAGCCCCCCAGTTGCCCGGTTTCAATGTTTTCGGTGATGTCCACCTTGCGGCCGTTGTCCCCGACCCAGTTCACCCGGATGTCGCCTTCTTCGTTCCGGTTGGCGGAAAGGGACCAGGCGCTGGCTTCCAAAACCAAAGGCGTACCCTTGGGGGTCAGAACGGCCAGGGTGTTGTTGGCCGGGTCCTCGTAGTATTGAATGTCCATGTATTCGGCCAGTTGCTTGACGTATTCCTCCCGCCGGTCCCTCAGGTCGTTGGCCTGGGTCAGATCGCCGGCCTCGAGCGCCACCACCATCTCGTTGATCTTGGCGATTTCCTTGATGAGGGTGTTGGCGAAGGCCACGCCTTCCTCGACCCGCTGGTTGATGTCCGTCCTCAGGCTGTCCATGTCGATCCGGGTCATGTTGATATGGCTGGCCAGGGTGATGCCTTTTTCCAGAAGGTCCGTTCGTTCCGCGTTGCCTTCGGGGTTGTTGGCGACCTGTTGCCACGAACTCCAGAATTCGGAAAGCGCTTCGTTGATACCGTTGCCGTCGGTTTCGTTGTAGATCGACTCCAGGTAATCGATGCTGATTTTCTGGGCTTCATATTTGGCCAACAGGGAAGATTTTTCCGTGAGGTTTCGGGTGATGAACTGATCGTGCATCCGGGTGATGCTGGTGGCGTCCACGCCCAGGCCGATGGGGCCGTACCGGGTGTTTCGTTCGGGCATGGCGGCTTCCAGGTTGAGCCGTTGGCGCGAATACCCTTCGGTGTTGACGTTGGCCACGTTGTGGGAAACCACTTCGATGGCCGCCTGGGAAATATGGAGCCCCCTGAGGGCGATATAGAACGATGACCCGAGGCCCATGACGTCAGACCTCCCGGCTCAACCGGACCGGTTGGTGCCCCGAAGCCGGGGCCTTGCGGCCGGCGGCGTTGTATGCATGACCGGGCCGGAGCGTGGCGCCGGTCAAAATGGCGATGGAGCCCGAAACCAGATCCAGGGCTTCCTGAACGAAGGCATGGTTGGCCTGG
>JAGVGV010000207.1 GCA_020056895.1 Deltaproteobacteria bacterium | reverse complement strand
CTTGCCGTAGCATATTCGGATGTGGAAAATTATCAACTTGCATTAACGATTATAGAGAAAGCGAATGGGGTCTATAATCAAATGGACGAAAATAAGCAAGTTCAATTTCAGCCAAGATGGGCAATGCTGTTAGTGATGTTTTCGGAGATATATTTTAAAGCAGGTGAAATAGAAATTGCTTTGAATTTGTTAAGAAACTCTTTGCCAATTAAGGTGCAGTCAATATACATTGATCCTAATACAAATACTCTCCTAATCACGCTTAATTCGTTGTTCCTGAAGCTAATTCAATTGGGTAAATTTGAAGAAGCTCTTGATGTTAGTGAGAAAATTGTAACATATCGGAAGAATATATATTTCCTTAAAAACATTCAGGGCCTTGACTATGCCCTTAGCCTATGCAACCATGCTCAAACATTAGTAAACCTGTTTCGCGTTGAAGAGAGTAAATTGTTTGCCGTGCGGTCTACTGAATTACTCTACGAAAGAGTGAATGATTTTGCACTTAATGAACAACTTTTTCTCATATTTGGACGACAACTGAATGTTTTATGCAATTCATACTTAAATTTTTGCGAATTCCAACATGCAGAACTATGCGCAAGGGCTTCAAAATTCCTATTTGAAAAATTGGAAGATGAATCTGGCGAGCCTCACGAAATTGATTATGCATGGTGCTTGCTAGGCCTTGGTCGTAGCCTTCTGCAAAACGTAGAGCTATCTGAACCTTTAGAAATCTTAAATCAATCCGCAAAACTATATGAGAGCATTTTCACCAATAATTTAGATAAAAAAATGGCATTATATGGATATTCTCAGGCCTTCATTAATTTAAGTAAAATTTATGCGAGTTTGGGTGATTGCGACAAGTCGTCATATTACTCAGAGAAAGCAATTGGAATAGTTGATGAGTTTAGCGAGATTGAAAAGGCTGGTCTTTTTTTCGAGCAATCATTGTCATTTTTTGAATGCGATCAAATTGAAAGCGCGCTTATTTCCATTGATAATGCATTGCTAATATTGGAATCAATAAAAAAGAAGCAGCAAAATAGTCAAATTATTGATGTCCTTTACGCCGAGTTTTTATGCCATAAGACTACATGTCTTCGCTTAGCAGAAAACAACGGTGATGCACTATATGCAATCAATAAGGCCATTGAGATTATGAGGCCATTACAAAATGTTCATCCACACGTCTACTCATTGTCACTTGGACGGTTTCTTTGCGTTCATGGGTCAATTCTTAGTGAAATGAACGAAATAGATCAAGCAATAAATACAACTATCGAATCCATTAAAATTATTGAAACAAATATCGGCAATATGAGTCGGTTTTTAAAAATTTACTATTCGATTTCATTGAATTATCTAAGTGATTACTACTATATTATTAATGAACCAATTAAAGCGTTTGAACTTAACAATCGCGCTAGCGAATACTTGAAACATCATGACATGGAGAACGTAAAACTTCATCAACTGGCCATCATCTTCACTTTATTAACAAAAGGAAGAATCCTCGAAAAATGCAACCCCTGTGAAGCCTATGACAGCTTCAAAGAAGGGATCGAGAAAGCTTCTATATTTTTCTTCAAGCAACCACGAGTTTTTTCAAGAGAAATGGGCCCTTCCATCCAAAATTTTGTAAACATTTCTCACCAACTTAACGAACCTATCGACGAAGCCCTGGTCAACCCGATCATCGAAAAACTGACGGAACTGGGCCATTGGCCTCCTAAAGAAGCCGCCGATCTCACCAGCACCGTACCATCCGAATCGTCGGATACGGCCGAACGACCCACCCAAGCCACTCCCCCTGAAGAGCAAGGTTGATCCCCCTCTCCTTTTTTTCATTGCCATATCCCTTCGGAATCAAGTAACATATGGAATTTCAAGGGAACCAACGGTCTTTTCGGAGCCGTTGGCGGCGGTTATCCGAAAGTGGGACGTACATCATGGTCGGGGGCGAGCCGGAGGGCGGTCTTCAAGAGCCCGGCGGCGGTCAATCAAATATCGGCGAGGTTTCTTCCGAACCCGGCGGCGACGCGGGGTTGATCCAGGCCTTTGCCCGCCACCTGGGCGTGATCCGGGGCCGGTCCGAACACACCCTCAAGGCCTACATCCACGACGTTTCCGAATTCGCGGCCTTTCTGGACGAACGGAAAGGACCGGACCAGGTTCTCAAGGCCAACCGGGTGGACATCCGCTCGCATCTTTTCCAGCTTAAAGCTCGGAACCAAAACGTCTCCCTGGCCCGTAAACTGGCCGCGATCCGGACGTTTTACGATTACCTGGTGCGCGAAGGGTTTCTGGCGGGCAACCCGGCCCGGGAAGTGGAAGCGCCCAAATTCCCCAAGAAAAAGCCGCGGTTCCTGAATGTGGATGAAGCCTTCGCCCTGATGGCCGCGCCGGATGCCGAATCCCCGCAAGGCCTTCGGGACCGCGCCGCGCTGGAACTGGCCTATTCCTCAGGCCTTCGGGCCAGCGAACTGGTGGGGCTCGATCTGGCCGACCTGGACCTGGCTCAGGGGTTTGTCCGGGCCAAAGGCAAGGGCCGGAAGGAACGGCAGGTTCCGGTGGGGCGAAAGGCCATTTCGGCGCTAGGGGCGTACCTGGCCATTCGAAATCAACTGGAAAACCCCAAGGCGAAGGCCGGTTCGGCCTTGTTTTTGGGGAACCGGGGGGGCCGGCTTTCGGACCGGGTGCTCCGGCGGACGCTGGCCCAATTGGGTTTGGAACTCGAACTGGCCGACGGCTTGTCACCCCACGGCCTAAGGCATTCCTTCGCCACGCACATGCTCGAAGCCGGAGCCGACATCCGGTCCATCCAGGAGATGCTGGGCCACGCCAGCCTGTCCACGACTCAGAAGTACACGCATTTGAACCTCGACCACCTGCGGGCGGTATACGACCAGGCCCATCCTAGGGCCCACGCCGATGCCTCCACCGGTTCCGGTGGTTTGAAACCCAGCCCCAAAGGCCGATAAGGCTTGTGGATATGGCCACCAAGGAGAACGGCGTGCCCGTTATTCGATCGACGACCATTCTGGCGGTCCGGCACCGGGGCATGGTGGTTCTGGCCGGGGACGGCCAAGTGACCGTGGGACAAACGGTGATGAAACAAACCGCCCGAAAGGTCCGGCGACTCTATCACGACCGGGTGATCTGCGGGTTCGCCGGCGCTTCGGCCGACGCCTTTACGTTGTTTGAACGATTCGAGGCCAAGCTGGACCAGCACGGCGGCAATCTGATCCGATCCGCGGTGGAACTGGCCAAGGACTGGCGGATGGACAAGAGCCTGCGGCGGCTCGAAGCCCTGTTGCTGGCCGCGGACCGGGAAAAAAGCCTGGTGATTTCCGGCACGGGCGACGTGATCGAGCCGGATGACGGCCTCGTGGCCATCGGGTCGGGCGGGCCGTTCGCCCTGGCCGCGGCCCGGGGTTTGGTTCGGTACGCGGACATGGATGCCCGGGCCATTGCCCGGGCGGCCATGGAGATCGCGGCCGGAATTTGCGTTTATACCAATGAAAACTTAGTGATCGAGGAATTGGATGCCGCCTGTTAAGGAAATGGAATCGCTGGACCCCCGGCGGATCGTGGCCGAATTGGACCGGTATATCGTGGGCCAGGAAAAGGCCAAGAAGGCCGTGGCCATCGCTCTGAGAAACCGTTGGCGCCGCCAGCGGGTGTCCGAGGACCTCCGGGACGAAATCGCGCCCAAAAACATCATCATGATCGGCCCCACGGGCGTGGGTAAAACCGAAATCGCCCGTCGTCTGGCCCGGCTGGCCAATTCGCCCTTTCTCAAAGTGGAAGCATCCAAGTTCACCGAAGTGGGGTACGTGGGCCGGGACGTGGAATCCATGATCCGCGACCTGACCGAACTGGCCGTGAACATGGTCAAGGCCGAGGAACGGGAAAAAGTGGCGACCCGGGCCCGGGAGACCGCCGAAGAACGGGTGCTGGACATCCTGTTGCCCGGCGGACGGCCCGAAACTCCAGCGGACGGCGAATACGCCGCCCTGGAACTGGTCCGGCCGGATTCCGAGCCCCCCCGCGCCACGACCCGGGACAAGCTAAGGCGGATGCTTCGTGACGGCAAGCTGGGGGAACGGTTCGTGGACGTCGAGGTTCAGGATAACACCCGGCCCATGGCTCAGGTGTTCACCAACCTGGGCATCGAAGAAATGGACCTGAACCTCAAGGACATCTTCGGCGGCCTGTTCCCTAAAAAAACAAAGCTGAAAAAGGTCAAGGTCCAGGACGCCCTGAAACTTTTGATCCAGGAAGAAGCCACCCGGCTGATCGATATGGACCGGGTGGTGGATGAAGCTCTGGTCCGAGTGGAACAGTTCGGCATCGTGTTCCTGGACGAGATCGACAAGGTGGCCGGCCGGGAACACAAGCACGGGCCGGACGTAAGCCGCGAAGGTGTCCAGCGGGACCTGTTGCCGTTGGTGGAAGGGACCACGGTTACCACCAAGTACGGCATGGTCCGGACCGATCACATCCTGTTCATCGCTTCGGGCGCGTTCCACGTAAGCCGCCCGTCGGATCTGATTCCGGAACTCCAGGGCCGGTTCCCCATCCGCGTGGAACTGGATTCGCTTACGGAAGCGGATTTCGTTCGAATCCTCACCGAACCGCAAAACGCGCTGATCGCTCAGTACAAGGCCCTGCTTCAGACCGAAGGCGTGGACCTGATGTTCGACGGCGGCGGCGTGGCCGAAATCGCCCGCATCGCGGCGTCGGTCAATGCCCGTACTGAAAACATCGGGGCGCGAAGGCTCCACACGGTCATGGAACGGTTGCTGGAAGACGTGTCCTTCGATGCTCCGAACATCGCCCCCGCCCAAATCAAGGTCACGACCGAATACGTTCGGGAACGGCTGGCCGATCTGATGGGCGACGTGGACCTGACCAGGTACATATTATGAACCCGATCGATTTGAAAAACGGCGGCGACCTGACTCAGGCCCGCAAAGCCGAAGTCCTGATCGAAGCCCTGCCCTATATCCGCCGGTTCGCCAACAAAACCGTGGTCATCAAATACGGCGGCCACGCCATGAAGGACGAAGCCTTGAAAAACGGGTTCGCCCAGGACGTGGTGCTGATGAAATACATCGGCCTCAACCCCGTGGTGGTTCATGGCGGCGGTCCCCAGATCGGCCAGTTCCTGAAGCGGTTGGGGATTGTTTCCCAGTTCGTGGACGGCATGCGGGTAACCGACGGCGAAACCATGGACGTGGTGGAAATGGTGCTGGTGGGCAAGGTGAACAAGGAGATCGTGGCCCTGGTGAACCACCATGGCGGCCGGGCCGTGGGCCTTTCGGGCAAGGACGGCGGTTTGATCCGCGCCCGTAAAATGACTCTGGTGAAGCAGGAAGGCGACCTGCCGCCCGAGATCATCGACATTGGCCAGGTGGGCGAAGTGGAAGCCATCGACGACCGGCTTTTGAAAGTGATGGAGCGGGACCACTTCATCCCCGTCATCGCGCCCGTGGGGGTGGGGGAAAACGGGGAAACCTACAACATCAACGCCGACCTGGTGGCCGGAAGCCTGGCCGCTGCCCTGGGGGCCGAAAAACTGGTGCTGCTCACGGACGTGGAAGGCGTGCTGGACCCGGATGGCCGGCTGATCAGCTCCATCCGGGTTTCGGAAATCGACGGCCTTAGGGAAAAAGGCGTGACCAAAGGCGGCATGCTGCCGAAACTGGACTGCGCCGCCAAAGCCGTTACGTCCGGCGTGGGTAAAGCCCATATCATCGACGGCCGGCTGCCCCACGCCGTTCTCCTGGAAATCTTCACCGACCAGGGCATCGGCACTCAGGT
>JAGVGV010000273.1 GCA_020056895.1 Deltaproteobacteria bacterium | reverse complement strand
GACCGGTACCCAAAAGTGGCCGATTACGCCCGGGCCAAGGCCCGGCTGTTCGCCCAACAGGACGAAAACGACGTGGCGGTGATGAATGCCGACGACCCATGGGTTTGTAGGATTCCCGTGCCGTCGCGGCGGCTGGAATTCAGCCGGAAAAAACGGCTGATCAACGGCGCGTTCATCGATGGCGACCGGATCGTGGCGGCGTTTGACGGCCGGCCGGAAGCCGAACTCCGGCTTGGGGACCTACAACTGGTGGGCGCCCACAACCACGAAAACGTCATGGCCGCCCTGTTGATGGCCATTTCGTCGGGCGTAAAGGCCGAAGAAGCCGTTCGGGCCGCCGCCGCGTTCAAAGGACTGCCACACCGCGTGGAACTGGTGGGGGAACATGACGGCATTCGGTACTACGATGATTCCAAGGGCACCAACGTGGGCGCCGTGCTTCGAAGCCTGGAAGGGTTTGACCAGCCGGTGATCCTGATCGCCGGCGGACGGGATAAGGAAGGCGATTTTCGACCCCTCCGGCGGCCGGTGAAGGAACGGGTCAAGCTGCTGATCCTCATCGGCGAAGCCGCCCCCGATATGTCCCGGGTGCTGAGTTCCTCCACGCGGACCGTCTTGGCCGGCGACATGGCCGAAGCGGTCCGGCTGGCCCAGTCCGAAGCCCGGGCCGGCGACGTGGTGCTCTTATCGCCGGCATGCGCCAGTTTCGATATGTTCCGGGACTACGCCCATCGGGGCGAAGTGTTCCGGCAATGCGTACAGGCGGGGGCGGATGGCTGTTGAGCCTCAAGAACAGCGGATGGATTATCTGCTGCTGGTCGTGGTCCTGGCTCTGGCGGCCCTGGGACTGGTGATGGTGCTTTCCTCCAGTTCCTTCGTGGCCCAGGAACGGTTCGACGATCCGTACCATTTCTTCCGGCCCCAGGTGATGTACGTGCTGGTCGGCGTGGTGGTGATGCTCATCGCCCGGCAGGTGCCCTACATGGTCCTGATCCGGCTGGCGTACCCCATGCTCATTCTGACCATCCTGGGGCTGGTGGTGGTGCTGTTGCCGGGGATGGGCCATAAGGTGGGCGGCGCCAGCCGGTGGATTCGTCTGCCGTTCTTTAACATTCAGCCGTCCGAAGTGGCCAAGCTGACCATGGTGGTGTACCTGGCCTATTCGCTGGCGGCCAAGAACGACCGGATCGAACAGTTCTCCGTGGGCCTGCTGCCTCACCTTCTGGTGCTGGGTTTGTTAGTGATCCTGGTGGTGGTGGAACCGGACCTGGGATCGGCGGTGATTCTGGGGGCCATTTCCTTCTGCTTGTTTTTCGTGGCCGGCGTACCGCTGAAATACATGTTCGGTTTGGGGTTTTTAACCATACCGGCAATCGCGTACATGATCATCCAAAGCCCTTTCCGCCTGAAACGCATGGCCGCCTTCGCCGCCCCCTGGGACGATCCTTTGGGCGCGGGGTACCACATCATCCATTCGTTCCTGGCCTTCGCCTCGGGCGGGCTGACCGGCCTGGGGCCCGGCGCGGGCCGGCAGAAGCAATTGTTTCTGCCCGAACCCCATACCGATTTCATTTTTTCGGTGGTGGGCGAGGAACTGGGCTTCGTGGGCGTCGTCGTGGTGGCGGCCCTGTTCCTGGTCTTGATCTGGCGGGGGCTGAGGGCGGCGATGAACGCCTATGATCTCCAGGGATCGTACCTGGCCCTCGGGCTGACCCTGTTGATCGGTCTTCAGGCGTTCATGAACATGTCCGTGGTGCTGGGTCTTTTACCCACCAAGGGGCTGGCCCTGCCTTTTTTCAGCTATGGCGGATCGGCCATGCTGGTGAATTTCGCGGCCATCGGCATTCTGCTCAACGTATCGGGTCCACGGAGAGTCAAGGGATGACGGACGCCCGGCCTGGAAATGGTTTTCGGTTGCTGATCGCCGGCGGCGGCACGGGCGGCCATTTGTTTCCGGGCATCGCCGTGGCCGAGGAACTCCGGCGGCGGGACCCCCGGGCCAGCGTTTTGTTCGTGGGCACGGGCCGGCCGGTGGAAACCGAAATCCTGGCTCGATGGAATTTGGCTTCGCGAACCATCACCGCCGCCGGCCTCAAAGGCATGGGCCTCTGGGGACGGCTCCGGTCCCTGGTCCTGGCGCCCGTGGGGTTGGTCCAGGCCGCCCGGATCATCCGGGAATTCAAGCCCCAGGCCGTGTTGGGCGTGGGCGGATACGTTTCCGGCCCGGTGGGTCTGGCGGGCAGGCTGGTGGGCGTGCCCACGGCCATTCACGAACAGAATTCCATTCCCGGTCTGGCCAACCGGTATTTGGGCCGGTGGGTGGCCCGGGTTTTCATCAGTTTCGAATCGAGCCGACGGTTTTTTCCGGACCAAAAAGTCCGCCTGACGGGCAACCCGGTCCGCCGGGAGATCATCGACGCGGCCGAACGGGTTTCCGCTGAAGGCCATTTGGAATTCACCCTGCTGGTGGCCGGCGGAAGCCAGGGCGCCCACGCGGTGAACCAGGCGGTCATGGAGGCGGCTCCTCGGTTAGGCCGGGAAATTCCGAACCTTCGGGTGATCCACCAGACCGGAGCCCAGGATTTGGAAGCGGTTCGAACGGCTTGGGCCGAAACCGGCCTGAACGCCGAAGTCGCGGCGTTTATCCCAGACATGGACCGGGTGTACGGCGAGGCGGATTTGGTCGTCTGCCGGGCCGGAGCCCTGACCGTGGCCGAAGTGGCGGCCATGGGCCGGCCGGCTCTGTTCATCCCGTTTCCCCAGGCCGCCGACAATCACCAGGAACACAACGCCCGGTTCCTGGCCGATCAGGGCGCGGCAATGGTGCTTCTTCAGACCGATCTGGCTTCGGGCGTGCTGGCCGAAACGATCATCGGCCTGGCCGGGAATCCTGAAGAACGAGCCCGAATGGGCCGGGCGGCCAGGAGCGCGGCCCATCTGAACGCGGCGGTCCGGATCGTCCAAGGCCTCGAAGAATTGGCCGGGTGGACGCGGCCCGAGGAAAGGGAAGACCATGGTTCAAAAGCCTAGCCGGATTCATTTCGTGGGGATCGGCGGCATTGGCATGAGCGGCATCGCCGAAGTGCTGCTCAACCTGGGCCACCGGGTTTCGGGGTCCGATCTGAAGGAATCCGAAACCACGCGCCGCTTGGCCGGTCTGGGCGCGGTGATCCACTTGGGCCATGCCGGCGGAAACATCGGCGGCGCCGAGGTGGTGGTCATTTCCTCGGCCGTGGCCCCGGACAACCCCGAAGTCCTGGCCGCCCGGGCTCAATTCATCCCGGTGATCCCACGGGCCGAAATGCT
>JAGVGV010000689.1 GCA_020056895.1 Deltaproteobacteria bacterium | reverse complement strand
TCCAGTTCGGCGGCGTAATTGAAGGCCTTTTTGGCTTCCTGCACCCGGCCTTCGGCCAACAGGGCCTGGCCCAGCTTGGTCTGGCGTTCGGCGTTCTTGGGGCTGACCACCGAGGCTTCCTTCAGTACCCGGACCACGTCCTCGTTCCGGCCCTGGCGGGCGTACATATCGGCCAGCTTTTCGTGAGCCCGGATGAATTTGGGGCCCATTTCCCGCGCTTTGGTATAGGCCTTTTCGGCCTGGGCCAGGTTGCCTTCGGCTTCATACGCCTGGCCTCGGGCGAAATGGACTTTAGGACCTCGGGGGCTGATCTTGGCGGCCTGATCCAATTCCTTGTGCGCCAGGGGATAATTGCCGGCCTTCATGTGGATTTCAGCCACCTTGAGGTGCGTTTCCAGGGGCGAAGGCGTGGCCCGGCGCTTGAGGATTTCCACCATTTTTTCTTCGAGCGTTTTGGGCAGGAACGGCTTGAGGATATACCCATCCACCTCGGCCTCGATGGATTCCGCTACGGTCCCTTCTTCCACCTCGGCGGTGATCATCAAAAAGGGCAGGTCCTGGAATCGTTCCTCGGCCCGGACCTGGCGCAAAAATTCAACGCCGTTCATGCGGGGCATGTTCCAGTCGCAAATAACGAAATCCAGTTTTTCGGCGTTGACCCGCTGGAACCCCACTTCACCGTCCTCGCCTTCCCTGAAATTGGAAAAGCCCATGCCCCGAAGCATGTTGCGCAGGGTCCGCCGCATGTTGGCCTTGTCATCCACCAACAGGATTTTGAAGGATTCCTTTTTTTTGATCAGGTCGTCCAGTTCACTCATCGATGGTTTCGGGTGCTCCTTCCAAGGTATTGGGCCGGGGAATGGTGAACAGGAACCGGCTGCCTCGGCCGGGTTCGCTTTCCACCCAAATGCGTCCGCCGTGGGCGGTTATGGCCAGGCGGCAGAAGGTCAGCCCCAGACCGGAACCGGTTTTGGGACGTCCCCGGTCGCCCTGGGAAAATTTTTCGAATATTTTTTCGTGGAATTCCTTGGGAATCCCCTTACCGGTGTCCTGAACGAGGAACTGGAATTCATCGTCGTTCCATTCCAGCCCCACGTTGATCCGGCCCCCTTCGGGCGTGTGATCCAAGGCGTTGTGCAACAGGTTGTTGAACACCCGCCTTAGTAGAATCGGATCGGCGTAAACAGCCGGCGCCGAAAGCGGCACGTCGAGGCTCATTTGAACCTCGTGCAGTTTGGCCAGGGGGTCGTGCCGGTCCAGGATTTCCTTGACGAAGGCCGCCGGGTTCAGCTCTTGGGCTTCAATGAAAATTCGGTTTTCCTCCAGCCGGCTCACATCCAAAAGATTCAGGATCATCCGTTCCAGATCATTGCTGCCCAGCCGGGCCGCGTCCAGAACTTCGGCCTGAAAAGCCTCCGTGGTCGATGTGGCCGCCATGGCCAGATTGGCCTGGATTTCGGCCAGGGGGCCCTTGAGATCGTGGACGACCATATGGATCAGGTCTTCCTTGAGCCGTTGAAGCGCCAGGAGTTCCTCGTTGGCCCGGGTGAGTTCCTCGTTGGCCTGACGAAGCTGCGTGGTGCGGCGGGCCACTTCGTATTCCAGGTGCTGGCTGTAATCCTTGAGTTGTTGTTCGGCCCGTTTTTGCGGGGTCACGTCCCGGCGGACCACAATGGTTTCATCGCCGTGGTCGTTGGAGCCAGGCACCGGCATGGCCCGGACTTCCATGAACCGGGGGCCGGGCGCGTCGGGCTCGGGATCGGGCTGCTGGTGGATTTCGACCTGTACCTGGTGAGTGGCCCGGGCCATGGGCACGGGGCACCGCCGCCCGTCGTGGGAACAGGGCTCCGCCATGCCGTGAAGAACTTCGTGGCAGAGCCGGCCCACCACTTCGCGAGGATGAAGATTCAAGCGAAGAGCCAAGGCTTTATTGACGGTCACCACTCGGAACCCGGCATCAACGGACATGATGTCGTCGTCCATGCCGTCCACCAGAGCCCGGAACTTATCCCGGCTGGCTGCGATCATCTGGACCACTTGGGGGTCCATTTGGGCGGTGGCGGATTCCATGAGCGGCCTTTCCGATTGCTTACTTCAGGCTGACTTCCACGGTGACCTTGCCGCCATCATCCGTGGAGAAAGGAATGACGATGATCGGCCCGGACACGACATGTTTGATGGTGTGGTTGGCGCCGGCCACGATGGTGGGAATGGCCGCGGCCAGACTCAAACCTTCCTGTTGCAACAGCCTTCGGGCGTCGCCCGAGATCATATTGGTGAGTTCACCCACGGCGTCGCGGACATCGTTGGTCACTTCGTCGATTTCCTCGCCCAGCATGTTCATCATGATTTTTTTAATGAGCAGGAAGTTGAAGGTGACGGACAGTGATCCGGTGGCTTCACCGGTCAACCCGATGATCCCCGAAACATCGCCCTGGGCCACCTGATCCTTCTTGAGGAAAGGCTTTCCCGGCTTAATCTCCAAAAAGGCCATCGTTTTGAGCACGTTGAGTGTACCCTGGAGAAAGGGATTGATGTAGCGAACGTCCATATAAAGCACTCCTGGCGGATGGAAGCGTTGGTCCGGAGAAGGACGACCCAAACGACCCCCGGGGCCGCTGGGAGGTGATCCGGGAACGCTCGTGTCCCCCCAAGGCGGGCCGCCGGTTTTCCGATCGGTTTCCAATCTCTTTGATTGTAATGGGATCAGGCGGACGGCGCAAGAGCTAGCCCGGCTTTATCCCAAGTTTCCTTCCAAATGGGTGGTTTCGCCGAACGGAGCCGTTACGAAACGCCCTTGGTTCCCTCGCGATCCATGAGCCGGAGCCGGCCGCCTCGCTCAACCGCTTGGTTCATGCTTCGCCGCGAACACGTCCCACCCGGCCCCGTCACCCCCGGGTGTTGTAAAAATGGTTGATTTCGTACTCGAACCGGGCCAAGTGGCCATGATCCCGAAAGCTGTAGTAGTCTTCGCCCTTGCCCACGATCAGGTGATCGTACACCTTCATTTCCACCAGGTAAGCGGCATGGATCAACCGGCGGGTCATGCGGTAATCGGCCGGCGAAGGTTCGATCCGGCCCGAAGGATGGTTGTGGGCGAAGACCAACCCCACCGCCCGGTGGGCCAGAGCCCGTTCGATCACCTCGCGGGGGTGAACATCGGCCGTATCCACGGTGCCGCGGCCGCCGTCTTCAAGGGCCAAAACGCCGCCCGCGCTGTCAAGGTAAATGACCTTGAAAACCTCCTTGCCCAGGTTTTCCATATGGTGCCGGAGGTATTGGAAGACTTTTTTGGAACTAAGCAGATAATCGTGGCCCAAAAGCCGCTGTTCCAAGTACTGGCCGGCCACGGCGTCGATGAATTTGATGGCTACGATGTTGCTCCGCCCCACCCCCTCCACCGTCGCCAGTTCCAGAGGCGAGGCTTCAAACACCGCCCGGATGGACCCCATTTTCTGGAGCAGGGCCCGGGCGGCCAGCTTGGTATCCTTTCGGGGGGTGCCGAAGGCCAGGAGCAGTTCCACGATTTCTTCGTGCGTGAATTTGGAAAGGCCATCCGCCAGAAATTTGTCTTTCAACCGTTGCCGATGGCCCGACTTCGCATCCGTGGCGCCTGGCACGAAGGGTCACCTCCACCGGCCGGCGACGGGCGTTTGGCAATCGGGGCAGGCGCCATCCCGCAACCGGTTGGCCGCCACGACGAACCCGAATCGGTCCACCAGCCCCGCGCCGCAGTGATGGCAAACGGTTTTTTCGCCTTCGTCCCCCCGTACATTGCCCGAATACACATACCGGATGCCGGCTGCGCGGCCGATGGCCCGGGCCCGGTCGATCCGGTTCCGGGGCGTAAGGGGCGCTTCGGTCAGGCGGAAGGTGGGGTGAAACCGGCTGACATGCCAGGGAATATCGGGGCTGATGCCAGCCAGCCAGGCGGCCAGGGCTTCCAGCTCGGCTTCGTCGTCATTGTACCCCGGAATCAACAGCGTGGTCACTTCCACCCAGATGCCGGCCGCCCACATCCGGGCGATGGTCTCCTTGACCGGTTCGAGCCGGGCGCCGCAGACTTTTTTATAAAAATCGTCGGTAAAGGCTTTGAGGTCCACGTTGGCCGCGTGGAGGTCCGGGCCGATGGTTTCCAGAGCCCGGGCGGACATGAACCCATTGGTTACGAATACGTTCCGGATTCCGCTGGCCGAAGCCAACTGGGCAATATCCAGCGCGTATTCGAAAAAAACCGTGGGCTCGGTATAGGTGTACGAAATGGACGCCGCCTGATGCCGCCGGGCTTCGGCCACCACTTCTTCCGGAGGCAGGTATTGGCCGGCCACCCGGTTCTTGATGCGGAGCATCTGCGATATTTCCCAGTTTTGGCAATGGTCGCAGGTGAAATTGCAACCCGCGGTGGCGATGGACATGGACCGGGAACCGGGCAGGAAATGGAACAAAGGCTTTTTCTCGATGGGGTCCACGTTGGCCGAAACGGCGTGGCCGTACACCCGGGAAAACAGCCGGCCGCCGTCGTTCTGCCGGACACGGCAGATGCCCGTCAGGCCGGGGAAAATCACGCATTCGTGGGCGCAAAGGCGGCAGACGACCTTCTGGCCGTCGGCGGGTTCCCACAACAAGGCTTCTTTCATGGATTCCACCCCCAGGTCGCGGGCCGGTCGGCGCCGCCAGTATCCCCTTTCCTTCCGGCGACCACCCGGCCGGTAGGCGTGGGGGTCGCGGACACCCGGGAGGGCCCGAGTTTGATTCGGACCGGCAGGATCAGGGGCCGGGGCCGGAAGGGGTAGGTTAGGTACGCCACCATGCCGATGAAATGTCCAAAAGGATTTCTCCAGAGCAGGGGGACGTTTTCCATCCCTTGCGTCCATCCCAGGAACCGGGGGGGGAGAAGGCCCAGGGTTCGGATTCGGGCCGGAGGCGTTCCCACGGCCCGCCGCCAGAGCCGGGCCAGTTCCCAGGGGCTGTAGTACCTTCGCGGCCGGCATCGGTCGCGCCGGGCGAAATTCTTGACCGCCCAGCCCATGGCGGCCAGGGACCAGCGGTTGGTCACGGCCACGAACACCCGTTCCCGAGCCACCCGGGCGGCTTCGGCGAGCGCGGCCAGGGGATCGTCCACGTGTTCCAGGCAGTGGATCATGGTGACCACGTCAAAGGCATTGTCTTCAAAAGGCAGGTCTTCGGCCCGACCGGGGATCAGTTCGGGTCCCCCTCCCAAACGAATTCGGGCCAGGTCGAGCATGGCCGGCGAAGGGTCCAGTCCGGTAACGGCCAAGCCCCCTCCGCGGAAGGATTCCAGTTGAAACCCCGCGCCGCACCCCACATCCAGCAGCCGTTCTCCGGACCGGGGCCGGAGCAGACGGCCGATGAATGCCTGCTCGAAGCCCAACGCCCGCCGTCCGGCGTGGCTCTGGCCCCAGGCATCGAGCCTCTGGGCGGTCTCCCGGTCGAAGGACGACAATCAAGCCTCCCTTGGGGCCGATCCATCAGGTGGCGCCGGCCCGGCCCGTGTTTGGGGCCGGTGGTCAACGGCCAGTCCGGCCGCGAGGCGACGCCGGAAGGCCGTTGGTTTTCAGCGGGGGGGCGCCCCGGATTCCGGGTTAAAAGTCGTCCCGAAAGACCGCGCCCGTGGCTCCGGAGGTGACCAGCCGGGCGTACCGGGCCGCGTATCCTTCCCGGATTTTCAGCGGCGGAGGAGTAAAAGCCGCCCGCCGCCTTTCCAATTCCGCCTCATCCACTTCCAGGGTGATGGACCGGCCGGGAATGTCGATGGCGATGGGGTCCCCTTCCCTCACCAGGGCAATGGGGCCGCCTTCGGCCGCTTCTGGGGAAACATGGCCAATGGCCGCCCCTTGGGTGCCTCCGGAAAAACGGCCGTCCGTGATCAGGGCCACGCTGGAACCCAAGCCCATGCCCACGATGGTGCTGGTGGGGGTCAGCATTTCGCGCATGCCCGGACCGCCCTTGGGGCCTTCGTACCGGATCACCACTACCTCGCCGCCTCGGATCCGGCCATCCAGAATGGCCTTGGCGGCTTCTTCCTCGCCGTCGAACACTCGGGCCTTGCCTCGGCTCCGCATCATTTCCGGCGCCACCGCCGACTGCTTGACCACCGCCCCTTCCGGAGCCAGGTTGCCGCGTAATATCGCGATGCCGCCTTCGGCGTGGTACGGCGATGAAAATTCACGGATCACCGCCCGGTTGGTGGCCTTGGCCGCCCGAAGGTGGCTTTTCAGCCGCACCCCGGCCGAGGTCATCACTTCGCCGTCGATCAACCCGGCCTTGAACAAATCCGCCATAACGGCCATCACGCCGCCGGCCTGGTCCAGGTCCTGAAGGTGATGGGGGCCGCCGGGGGAAAGGCTGACCAGATGGGGCGTTTGGGCGCTGATTTCGTTGAACAGGTCAAGGTCCAGTCGCAGGCCCGCTTCATGGGCCAGCGCCGGAACGTGGAGCACGGTGTTGGTGGAACAGCCAAGGGCCATATCCACGGCGATGGCGTTCCGAAAGGCCGCCATGGTGGCGATTTCCCTGGGCTTCAGATTTTTTTTGACCAGGGTCATGATCGCCCCGCCGGCTTTTTTGGCCAGCCGGATCCGGGCGG
>JAGVGV010000716.1 GCA_020056895.1 Deltaproteobacteria bacterium | reverse complement strand
GGCTTCGGTCGTCCATCGAGGACCTTTCGGGGTTTGGGGGTCTGGTGGGCGTGAGCAAGGCCATGCAAAAGGTGTATCAACTCGTGAAAATGGCTGCGGCGAGCGACAGCGGCGTCATCATTTACGGCGAAACCGGAACCGGCAAAAACCTGGTGGCCAAAACGATTCATGATCTCAGCGGCCGCAAGGGCCGGTACGTGCCGGTGAACTGCGGCGCCATTCCCGAACAGCTTATGGAAAGCGAATTTTTCGGGTATGTCCGAGGCGCGTTTTCCGGAGCCGCCACGGACCATAAAGGGTACCTGGCTTCGGCCGACGGCGGGACCTTGTTTCTGGACGAAATTGGCGAACTGAGCCTCCATCTGCAGGTCAAACTGCTCTGGGCCCTGGAAAGCCGCCTGTTCACCCCGTTGGGGAGCAACACCCCCCGAGGGTCCGAATTCCGGATCATCGCCGCCACCAACCGGAACCTCAAGGACCTGGTGAACGAAAAAAAGATGCGGCTCGACTTTTTTTACCGGGTTCAGGTGCTTCCCATTCATCTGCCCCCGTTGAGGGAACGGCCGGAAGACATCAACCCCCTGATCGATTCATTCCTGGTCCGGTATTCCCAAGGCCGCGAAATCCCTCTGGGGCTCCCCAAAGCCCTCCGATCGGCCATGAACCGGTATCATTGGCCGGGCAACGTGCGGGAATTGCAGCATTTTATCGAACGATACATCACCTTTGGCGACGCGGTGTTTTCCGATCCGATCACGGCCCCGGCCCACGCCCTGGATTCCGACCCGGGGCCGGACGGCGAGACCATCCGGCGGATGACCGACGCCCGAGGCCAGATGGAACGGAAAATGATTCTCGAGGCGCTGGATCAATGCCGGTGGAACCGCGCCGGCGCCGCCCGGCTCCTGGGCATTTCCCTCCGGACCCTGTACCGAAAAATGAGCCGGTTGGGGTTGAAGTAAAACCAAGGCCGAATGAAGAACGCCCCGGATTATCGTCCGGGGCGTTCTTCATTCAATCAGCGAATATCTTTTATAACCGGCTCGAATCCGGGTCGTCCTCGAGGCTTATTCCTCGTCCCTGGCCAGGCAAAACTGCTTGCCGGTCTGCGGGAACAGGGCGCAGATCAACCGGTCTTCGTCCGTTTTGGCGTATTCCGTGGTATCGGCCTGAACCTTGGCCATTTCCGGTTCCAACACGTCGCCAGGCCGCACGTCGTACTGTTCGTACCGGCCTTCCTTGCCTTTTTTCAGCACAATCTGCTCGACTTCCGGATCCAGGGGCGTGGGGGTCCGGCCGTACAGGCCTTGAACGATCCCTCGGGTTTCCTTGGTCACAACCTTCCAGCGGCCAAGCAGTACATTCATTACCGCCTGCACGCCCACGATCTGGCTGGTGGGGGTGACCAGGGGCGGCGTACCCAGAGCCTTACGGGTGTGGGGGATTTCTTCGTACACTTCGTGCAAACGATGGACGGCCTTTTGTTCCTTCAACTGGTTGACCAGGTTGGAAATCATGCCGCCCGGCACCTGGTGGAGCAGTACGCCGGTGTCGATAACGGCCATTTTGGTGTCGTCCAGAAGCTTTTTGTAGTTGACGGCCACTTCTTCCAGCTTTTGGGACAGTTCCACCACCAGGTTCAGGTTGATGCCCGTATCCCGGGGCGTTCCCTGGAACGCGGCCACGATGGGTTCCACCGCCGGCTGGCCGGTCCGGAGGGCGAAGGGGGCCAGGGAGCAGTCCACCACGTCCACCCCCGCTTCGGCCGCCTTGAGATAGCTCATGGAGGCCATGCCCGACGTGTAGTGGGTGTGAAGCTGAATGGGAGGTTTGACCGTTTTCTTGAGGGCCGAAACCAGCTCGTACGCATCGTACGGGGCAATCAGGCCGGCCATGTCTTTCACGCAGATGGTGTCCGCGCCCATGGCTTCGAGTTGCTTGGCTTTTTCCAGGTAGTATTCCAGGTTGAAGACCGGCCCGCCCATCCGGCGTTCCGTCAGCGAATAGCAGATGGTGCCCTGGAAATGCTTGCCGTTTTTCTTCACCACTTCGACGCTGGTTTCAAAGTTCCGAAAGTCGTTGAGCGCGTCGAACACGCGGAACACATCGATGCCCACTTCACAGGCCTTGTCCACGAAGGCCCGAACCACGTCGTCGGCGTAGTTGCGATACCCCACCAGGTTCTGGCCTCGAAGCAACATGGAAAAGGGCGTTTTCTTGATATATTTTTTCAGCACCCGGGGGCGTTCCCAGGGGTCTTCCTTCAGAAACCGGTGCATGGTGTCAAAGGTGGCGCCGCCCCATACTTCGCACGCCCAATACCCCACTTCGTCCAAACGTTCGGCGATGGGGATCATATCCTCGGTTTTCATGCGGGTGGCCAGCAGCGACTGGTGTCCATCCCTCAGCGTGGTGTCCATGACGGCCAGGGGTTTCGGCTGGGGTCCGAACACGTCCTTGTCGTTCGTCATTGTAGGGCTCCTTTAAATGGTGGCTCTGGGGAAATCCGTCCGGACCGGCAACCCGGTTCGGGGCCTTTACGGTTCCCGTCCGGGGTCGGCTGGCGCGATTCCTTCCCGTCGATTCGCTCGTTTCTTTATAACACGGGCGGGGTGGGTGTCAATACGGCGGGGCCGGCGGGGCATGAAAAAGCAAAAAAACATAATGAATGAAGAATCATTCCCAAGGACACGGCCCACGATCCGGCCGGCCGCCCCGAAACAGAGCCCCCGCTCACGTTGCGTCAAGCCGCGATTCCCGCCGTGCGGACCATGTTCAAAAGTGAACAAGAATAATTTTTTTTACGCCGCCATCATGAAGTGTGATACGGTTCCGTCCGTCCGTTTGGGGTCGGTTGAAGGTCCCGTTGGGCTGGCCGCGATGAACGCGGTTCAGGTCCTGTACCGTTGTAAAAAGCCTCCATCCCATCGACCGCCGCCCGGCGGTCCCCACGAAGGGCGCCTCATGGAGCTTGATTTCCTGCTGACATCCGGCGATACATCCTCGGATGGCCTGACGCCGCGTAAACTGCAGGACCTGATCCAATACCCTCCCCGTCCCTACCGCAGCCTGGAGATTGAAACCACCACCCGTTGCAACCTGTCCTGTCCCACGTGCCCCCGCGTTAGGTTCCGGTCCAACTGGATCGAGCGGGACATGAGCATGGACCATTACATCCGGGTGGCCCGGGTTTTCGACCGGTTTGAAACCATCCACTTTCGGGGCTGGGGCGAACCTTTGATCCATCCCTGTTTCCCGGAAATGGCCCGGATGGCATACCAAAGCGGAGCCCGGCTGGTGCTCACCACCAACGGTTCGGCGGCTCCGCCCCCCGGACTGGTCCCTTATTTTGAAGCCATCATTTTCCGCCTGGATTATGGCCAGGCATCCACGTACGAACGCCGGAACCCGGGCGCCCGCTTCGGCCGGGTGATGTTCAACATCAGCCAGGTGCTTCATAACCGGGATCAGGCCGGCGGCCGGCGGCCTCAGGTACTGCTTTTGTTCGTTAAAAACAAGTACACGCTTCGGGAACTGCCTTCGTATCTGGAAACCGCCCTCAGGCTGCGGCCGGACCGGGTGGTCTTTTATCCCGCCATGTTCCACGTCCGGGGCATCGACGCCCAGGCTCAGTTGCCGGCGGACATTGGCCCCGAACTGATCCAGCATGTGGACGACCGGCTGGCTCGGATCGCCCAAAGCGAAGGCGTGGATATCATCAACCTTCCGGTCACCGCGTCCGAAGGGTGTGAATCGAACTGCCCTTATGCCTCCCGGCCCGACCTGTTCATCAACTGGCGGGGCATGGCCGCGGCCTGCCGGCATTCGTGCCTGCCGGTCATCAGCGGCGGCTACACCCGGCACATCGGATCCCGGGTGGTCCCCAGAGAAAACCGATACTGGGGCAACCTGATCGACCACGACCTGGACGCCATTCCGACCCCAACCAAGCCTGTCGTCACTCCTCCCTGCCGCCTTCAAACCGAACCCGAAAAACCCGACGCTCAAACCCATCGCTGGCATCGCGGACATTCCGAAGGCCGGAATGGCGGCCACGGGCGTTTGAACCACCGCGCCGTCCGCCTCTTGTAACCCTTTTCCTCTTTTCGTCTCCATAGTCCTTTAGAAACCCGGACCGGACCGATATACTGGTTCGTAGATTCCCAAAACTTGGACCGGACGGAACGGCCCTTTCCGACGATTTTTCACCAAAACCGGACCGGACCGGCTTTGCCGCTTATCCCAACCAACGCGGGGAACGAAGCCCGCTGAAGGAGGTTTGATCCATGAGCGACGAAAAGAAGGAACGAGCCGCCCTGATCTGTTCACGGGACACCATCGACGGCGCGTACCCGGCCTTGATCCTTGGCATCAACGCGGCCCGGCTGGGCATGGAAACCAAGGTCTTCTATACCTTCATGGGCGTTCGTCTGCTTTTGGAAGGCGGGTTCGAAAGGGCCAAGTTCATCCCCGCCGGCCTCATGGGCGCTATTCCGGGGATGGCTCAGGTGGCCACGGCCATGATGAAAAGCAAGATCGACAAGGCGCAGATTCCCAGCCTGGCCGAGCTGCAGGAAATGGCCCAGATCGAAGGCGTCCAGCTGGTGGCCTGCCGGATGACCGTGGACATGATGGAGATCGACGAGACCAAACTGGTGGAAGGGGCGGTGGTCTGGAACGCCGAGGATTTCATGCGCTACGCCAAAGACAGCCGGCTCTGTTTGTTTACGTGAACCGGGCAGGGCGCGACCTTTCACTCAATTCGGGGGGGGCGAGCCGCCCGGGCTTCGATGGATTCGGGCCCGCCCCCAGTACCGGTCCCTTCATTCCCGCTCCGATTTTTGGTCTATGTTTTTAAGCGGAGATAAACGTGCCGGACCCCCAAAGGCATTGGGGCCGGCATCTTTGGGCTGGCGGCTAAACCATAATTTCCCAGCCCAAGGAAAATTTAATGGAATACGTGGTTTTATTTTTATTTCATTGTGAATGAAACCAAAAATTGCGTGATACCGATGCCCGAACCTTGGCCGCTCTTTTCCGCTTTATCGCCGGTTGGGCTCGTGATAGACTGGCTCCCAAAATGATATAATACCAATTTGACATCAAAAATAGAGTTATGATATATTATTTGTCGGAGGTGCAAAAT
>JAGVGV010000516.1 GCA_020056895.1 Deltaproteobacteria bacterium | reverse complement strand
GACCTTTTTGAAGTGGACCGGGGCGGCCAGGCCACGTACCACGGCCCGGGCCAGATGGTGGTCTATCCCATCGTCAAACTCAGGGTCAAGGACCTCCACCGGCACCTGGACCTGCTGCTGAAAACCACGGCCGCGCTGCTGGAATCGTACGGTCTGGAACCGGAATTGAAGCCGGGCCGGCCGGGGTTGTGGGTGGGCGGCGCCAAGATCGCCAGCGTGGGCATGGCCGCCAAAAGCTGGGTCACGTACCACGGTCTGGCTCTGAACGTGATTACGAACCTGGATGCCTTCCAGTTCATTGTTCCCTGCGGCCAACCGGACGAGCGGGTCACATCCATGGCCCTGGCCTTGGGCCGATCCCTCGATATCGAAACGGTCAAGGACCGGTTCGTCCGGCTGTTTTTGGAGGTTTTCGGCTTTCACCTGGCGGATTCGGAAAACGCCCCGGCCGGCCGCCGAGTGGACCCCGAAGAAACCCAGTCCGGCCGCCACCCGGCCTGGTTGGTCCGGCCCGCTCCGGACCCGGCGGACATCGACCGGATGGAAGCCCGGCTCGGCCGGATGGACCTGGCCACGGTCTGCCAGAGCGCCCATTGCCCCAATCTGGGGGAATGCTTCCACCGGGGCACGGCCACCTTCATGATTCTGGGGAAAAACTGCACCCGGCGGTGCCGGTTTTGCGCGGTGGACAAAGGCCGGATGGCCCCCCCGGACCCTGGAGAACCCGAACGGGTGGCCCAGGCCGCCCTGGCCTTGGGCCTGAACCATGTGGTGGTGACGTCCGTGACCCGGGACGACCTTCCGGACGGCGGGGCCGGTCATTTCGCCGAAACCATCCGAAGGCTCCGGGCCGCCCGACCGGATGCATCGGTGGAAGTGCTGGTACCGGATTTTATGGGATCGGTCCGAGCCCTGGAACAGGTGATCGCCGCCCGGCCGGACGTGTTCAACCACAACCTGGAAACCGTGGCCCGGCTGTACTCCGGAGTCCGCCCGGGAGCCGAATACCGCCGCTCTTTGGCGGTCCTGAGGGTCGCGGCGGATCACGGGCTGGCGGTCAAATCCGGTTTGATGCTGGGGTTGGGGGAAACGTCTTCGGAAATCCGGGCAACCCTTCTCGATCTGAGGCGGTCCGGTTGCCGCCTGGTCACCCTGGGGCAGTACCTGGCGCCTTCGCCGGATCATTGGCCCGCGGCCCGGTACGTTACCCCGGCCGAGTTCGACCAATGGGGCCGGGAAGCCCTGGACCTGGGGTTCACCGGCGCGGCTTCGGCGCCCCTGGTCCGAAGCTCGTACCGGGCCGAAGCGATGTGGACGTCATCCAATCAAAACAATGGTGAGGAACAAGATGGTCCGGAAACGATTCGTTGTCGAACTGGGCACGGGAGCTGATCTTCACGGCGAAAACGTCACCGACGCCTGCTGCAAGGCGGTAAAGGACGCCATTTCCCGTTCCTGCCTGTGCGGGTTGTTGGAAATACTGGAATTGTCCAACTTCGAAGACGTGGAGATCGACATTCTGGTGGCCTGTCCCAAACCGGAGGAAGTGGACCTGGAAAAAGTGAAGGCCCAGGCGCCCATCGGCAAGAGAACCGCTCGGGCCGTGGCTGGCGGGATGGTCACCCAGGGCATCTGCGTGCCCCGGTTCGGGCCGGAATGCGACCGGATCATGGTGGCCAACGCGTCGATCACCGTGTGGGTGAATCAATAAAAAGAAAAGGAGGGCAAAGGAGGGGGTCGGTCGTACGAGAAAAACCAGAGGGTGGAAACCAAGGCGTTTCGATCATTCGCGGGGAACCGGCAACCCACGGCGGTCCCAAGGGGCCTAAGGGAGCCCAGGTCCACCAACGATGAGTGACATCGCGATGGAAACGGCCATGAGCGGCCCGTGTTCACCCCGAAAGAGGCCGGATTCCCCGGGAGTTCCGGGGGCACAAGGAGGTACGGGAAAAATGAGCCTTACCCAGGAAAAAATGGTGGCCATGTTTACCAACATGGTCAAGATCAGGCTGTTCGAGGAAAAGGTGGCCGAACTGTTCGCCGCCGGCAAGATTCCGGGCTTCGTTCACCTTTATATCGGCGAGGAAGCGGTGGCCTCGGGCGTTTGCGCCAACCTCAACGACAAGGATTACATCACCAGCACCCACCGCGGCCACGGACACCTTATTTCGAAGGGCGGAGACGTTAAACTGATGATGGCCGAGCTGTTCGGCAAGAAAACCGGGTACTGCAAGGGCAAGGGCGGGTCCATGCACATTGCCGACGTGGACCTGGGGATCATGGGCGCCAACGGCATCGTGGGCGGCGGTCCGCCTCTGGCCGCGGGCGCGGCCCTGGCGGCCCAGTACCGGGGCACGGACAACGTGGCCGTCTGCTTCTTCGGCGACGGCGCGTCGAACCAGGGCACCACCCACGAAGCCATGAACCTGGCCTCCTGCTGGAAACTGCCCGTGGTCTTCGTCAACGAAAACAACCTGTACGGCATTTCCTGCTGCACCTCCAAATCCATGTGCGTTTCCGATATCGCCGACCGGGCCGCCGCGTACGACATGCCCGGCGTGGTGGTGGATGGCAACGACGTGGTGGCGGTTCACGAAGCGGCCTTCGAGGCCATCAAACGGGCCCGGGCCGGCGAAGGACCGTCGCTCATCGAATGCAAAACCTACCGCCATCGGGGGCATTTCGAAGGCGACCCCTGCGTGTACCGGCCCGAGGAGGAAGTGGACGAGTGGAAGGCCAAGGACCCCATCCCCCGCTTCGAGAAAAAGCTTTTGGAAATGAAGGTCCTGACTCCGGACGCGGCCAAGAGCATTCGGGAATCGATCACCCGGCAACTGGCGGCGGCCGTCCAGTTCGCCGAGGAAAGCCCCTTGCCCGATCTCAAGGAACTCCTGGACGACGTGTACACCGTCTGACGGGAACGCCTGGAATCGGATCGGCCCTATGGGCTTTGGACCTTTTGCGGAAGGGAGGAGATTTTCATGCCATCCATGAATTTTTTGACCGCGATCAACGAGGCCCTCAGACTCGAAATGGAGCGGGACCCCAATGTCTATATCGTGGGTGAGGATGTCGGCGCGTTTGGCGGCTGTTTCGGCGTGACCAACGGCCTTCTGGCCCAGTTCGGCGATAAACGGGTGCGTGATACGCCCATTACTGAAAGCGCCATCGTGGGCACGGCCGTGGGCGCGGCCGTGGGGGGCCTCCGGCCCGTGGCCGAACTCATGTTCGTGGATTTCATCGGCGTGGCCATGGATCAGCTTTACAACCAGGCGGCCAAGATGAAATACATGTTCGGCGGCAAGGCCAAGATTCCGATGGTCCTCCGGACCTCCTGTGGAGCCGGCATTGGCGCCGCCGCCCAGCATTCCCAGTGCCTCGAAGCCTGGTTCATGCACGTGCCCGGCCTCAAGGTCGTCATGCCCAGCACGCCGGCCGACGCCAAGGGGCTCCTGATCTCGTCCATCCGGGACGACAACCCGGTGGTGTTCCTGGAACACAAAATCCTGTACGGCGTGGAAGGCGAAGTCCCGGCCGGGGAATACCTGGTCCCCCTGGGCAAGGCCGACATCAAGCGGGCCGGCACGGATTGCACCATCGTGGCCACGGCGGCCATGGTCCACAAATCGCTGGAAGCGGCGGAAAAACTGGCCGCCCAAGGCATCAGCGTGGAAGTGATCGATCCAAGGACCCTGTCGCCTCTGGATACGGGAACCATCCTGGAATCGGTGCGCAAAACCCACCGGCTGGTGATCGTCCACGAGGAAGTCAAGTTCGCCGGGTCCGGAGCTGAAATCGCCGCCATGGCGGCCGAGGAAGCCTTCGACTACCTGGATGCTCCCATCCTCCGGGTGGCCGCGCCCTTCACTCCCGTACCCTTC